>CAKVJR010000009.1 GCA_934754855.1 uncultured Candidatus Melainabacteria bacterium | reverse complement strand
GACTTGTATTCTGCTCTGATGGTGTAACTCAGGCTGCTCTTGGAACAAAACAACTTAAATTGGGATTAAGACGGGAAGGCTTGATAAAAATTGTAAAAGAACGTTTGGCGGAAGAGCCGAATGTTTCAAGTCGTGATTTGAGCAAAACGGTTGTAAGACAAGCGATTTTGACAGAACCTGACGGTAAGCCGAAAGATGATGTTTCTTGTGCGTGCGTATATTTTAGAACGCCGAGAAATTCGTTAATCTTCACGGGGCCGCCTTATTATCAGGATAAAGACAGTTATTATGCAAATGTATTCAAAAATTTCAAAGGGAAAAAGGCGATATGCGGCGGCACGACTGCTTCACTTATATCGAGAGAATTAAACATTCCGATAAAAGTTGAAATGTCCCTTAACATTGGAAAATTACCTGCAATTTCATATATGGAGGGCGTTGACCTTGTCACTGAGGGTATTTTGACCTTAACAAAGACACTCGATGATTTGGAAAAAGGTATAATTCCAAAAGATGCAGCAGGAAAATTAATTGATTTTATGTTAAACTCAGATTGTATTCAATTCATGGTCGGGGCAAAAATTAATCAGGCTCATTATGACCCCAACATGCCGATTGAAATTGAGGTTAGAAAAAACATTATCAAAAAAATGAAAGATGTTTTGGAAAATAAATACATGAAAAAAGTGTCAGTTAAATTTATGTGAGGTTGTAATGAAGAAAGTTGATGTTAAGGTTTGTATGGGAACAACATGTTTCGTAATGGGGTCTTCTAATTTACAGAGGTTAACCGATTTGGTTCCGAGAAAATTTAAAGACAAAGCAGAAGTATCAGGTATGGCGTGCCTCGGTATGTGTTCTTCCTCGGGAGAATATTCAAAAGCACCTTATGTAAAAGTTAATGATGTAATAGTACAGGAAGCAACCGTTGAAAAGGTTGTAGAAGAAATCGAAAGACAGTTAAATGAGCACTAATTCAATTCACTTAAAAAAAGAAATCTTAGTAAGAATAGTAAAAGCGTTTTTTTCAGAAAATTTTGAAAAACAAGCAAGATTAATTCCTTATGATATGCGTCCGAAAGGAGCGGAAGTTCCTTTCAGATGTTGTATTTACAAGGAAAGAGCAATCTTAAAGGACAGAGTCATTGCCGGCTTGGGCTTTGCCATTGAAGATGATGATGAAACTGTTTCTTTGTCAGAATATGCTGAAAAATCATTGGAAAGAAAAGAACCTGAAAAAAATCCGTTGACGGTACTTGGAGCGGCATGTAAGGCATGCGTCCCGAAACGTATTCACGTTACTGACTTGTGCCAAGGCTGCGTTGCAAGACCTTGCGTTTCTACCTGCAAATTTGGTGCAATAGAAATTGTTAACGGACACTCTGTAATCGATTCGACAAAATGTAAGGCTTGCAAAATGTGTATCAACGCATGCCCTTATAATGCAATCGTTAAAGTTGCTGTTCCTTGCGAAGACAATTGCCCCGTTAATGCAATTGAAAAGAACGAAGACGGTACAGCGAAAATCGATTTTGACAAATGTATCTCTTGCGGACGTTGCGTTTCTAAATGTCCGTTCGGTGCAGTTCACGAAAAAAGCCAACTTATTGAAGTTTTGAAACTTTTAAAGGCTGAAAAAGAACTCACATTGATGTTTGCCCCCGCCGTTGTCGGTCAATTTCCCGGAACTATCGGACAACTTAAATCAGCAATGAAAAAGGTCGGCTTTACTCACGTTTATGAAGTCGCTCAAGGTGCTGACGTTACTATCAAAAACGAAGCAAAAGAACTTGAAGAAAGACTTGAAGAGGGGCAACCTTTTATGACAACTTCTTGCTGTGCGGGCTACAATGAATTTACAAAGAAACATTTGCCCGAAATTGAACAGTACAAATCGGATACAAAAACTCCGATGTATTACACGGCAGAAATTGCAAAACGTGAACACCCTAATGCTATCAACATTTTTGTCAGCCCTTGCGTTGCAAAAAAACAAGAAGCATTCTCTAACGAAAACGTTGATTATGTCTTGAATACAGCAGAATTGGGTGCTTTGTTTATCGGTTTGCATATCGAAATTACAAGTTGCGAAGAAGAAAAAGTCGATGTTGAACCGTCAAAACAAGGTCGTAACTTCCCCGTAACAGGCGGCGTCGCTGAAGCGGTTAAGTTCTGTGCAGGCTGCGAAACTCGTCCGACGGCAATTAACGGCTTGAATAAAGATTCAATTCGCCAACTCAAAAAATACGCTCAAACAGGCAAATGTGAAGAGGGCAACTTGGTCGAAGTTATGTGTTGCGATGGCGGTTGTATAGGCGGCAACGCAACGATTTCAGACGAAAGAACCGCTAAAAAACTCATCAAAACATTGCTCGACAATAGCGGCGATATCGAAAAAAATCCAACAAAAGAAAATGTTGAACAATAAGCAATAAAACTCGAAAATTAATCACGAAATGCTCTTTGGCGTTTCGTGATTTTTTTGTCCGTTTAAGGACGGATTTATGATTTTGCCTGAATGGTTTATAGCCAAAGATTTTCAGCCGTTAAAATTTTAGAAAAATTTTGATGAAAAGGGCGTAATTATCGTAATTGACTTTTAAAACGGCATTTAAAAAGCCCGCTCTTTTTGAGTGGGCTTGATAAATTCATAAATTCTGAAAAATTACTTACGCAATTCTTTGGAACATGTAACCGATACCTCTTGCTGTCAAAATGAGTTCGGGGTTTGCAGGATCGGCTTCCAATTTTGAACGCAATCTTGAAATGTGAACATCGACAACTCTTGTATCGATTCTGTGATCCGGCGGATAAGCCCAAACGTGTTGCAAGATTTCGTTTCTCGAGTATGCTTGACCTGAGTTGTTGACCAAAAGTTCGAGCAAACTGAATTCCATACCTGTAAGTCTGATACGTTCGTTCTTTCTGAATACTTGGCGTCTTGCGGTATCGATTTTGATGTTACCTGTTGTGATAACGTTTTTAGCAACTTTGCCTGTCGGAACGACAGATTCTTTGTTGTTTGTTCTTCTGAGAACCGCTTTAACTCTTGCTTCCAATTCTTTCGGGCTGAAAGGTTTGATAACATAGTCATCGGCACCGAGTTCCAAGCCTGTAATTCTTTCGGAAACATCACCTAATGCTGTCAAAATGATAATCGGAACATCAGATGTTCTTCTGACTTCTCTAACTACACCGTAGCCATCAATTTTCGGCATCATTACGTCTAAAACGATTAAGTCCGGATTATTTTTGTTGAATGAAGCTATTGCTTCTTCTCCGTCCGCTGCTGTTATGATGTCGTAGCCAATCATTTTTAATCGGGTTTCCAAGATTCTTCTGATACTTGCTTCATCGTCAACTACCAAAATCTTTTGACGAGAATCTTGTTGTTCCTGCATATCTGTTTCTTTTTCAGTCATAATTTATGCCTTCTATCTAATCCTTTGTATTACTTCTTGACTAATTTGATAAGTTTTGTGTATTACAAAATATTTCTTTTGTGAATTTATATTAAACCAAAATTAAATTCTTTACAAGCAAAAATTTTATTTTTTTGAAAAAATTTTTCATGTTGATTTAAAATTGTTTTTATTTCATCATATGTAAGTTATCAAATTTGGTTTGTTGTATGAAATGAAAAGATTTTTACTCAATAACTGTAATAAGAATGAAACATTTGCATATATTTCATTAATTTTAGCGACGACTTTATATGGCACGACGCTTACTGCTATGAAGGTTTGCCTTAATTATTACAGTGAAATTGAGATGATAACGTTGAGAATGCTTATCTCATCAATTCTCTTTTTACCGTTTTTTTGCACGGTTTATAAGGACTTGCATGTTGACAAAATCGACTATAAATTTTTGCTCTTAATGACGATTTGCGAGCCATGCCTTTATTTTTTGTTTGAAACGCATGCTCTAAGATTTACTTCTTCGGGGCAAGCGGGCGTTGTCAGTTCGTTAGAACCGATTTTGATTATCATTTTTGCAAGGATAATTTTAAAAGAGCACATGCCGAAAATTGCCTACATCGGTGTATTTATGGGGATTATCGGCTCTATTGTCCTCTCTGTCGGCTCTGATGTTAACGAACTCGCACCAAGACCGATTTTGGGAAATTCTCTCGAACTTTGTGCTGAAATCCTTACTGTCACAAGCGTTATCACGACAAAATATCTTATGGATAAATATCCTCCGTTCTTTCTTGCTGGTTCGCAGGTTATTTTGGGGTTGGTATTTTTCGTCTGTTTAAATATTTATAAGCATGGAAGATTTGTTTTCGTTGTGAATGAAAGTTTGCCGATTTTACTTTATTTGGGTGTTTTGACGGTTGTTTCATACGCTCTTTATAACTACGGTTTTTGCACTCTTTCGGCAAGTAAGGCGTCGCCTTTCTTATATACATTGCCGATTTCATCAATTTGTTTCGGCTGTTTCTTCCTCGGAGAAACATTCAACCTTACGCAAATTTTGGCTTGCCTGTTGATTTTCGTTGGTATTTATATCAGCCAAATGAAAGATAAAAGAAAATTGGTCAAGTTGAGAAACTTTTTGCGTTCTACAACATCTTCCTTGAAAAAATAGTTGAAGAAAAATTTTAGAGGAATTTTCCGAAAAATCAAATTTTAAAAACAAAAAGTGTCGGCGACTACCGACACTTTTGCTTTGAAAACAGCCTCTGTTTCGTCAATAAGCAGATAACCCGAAAGAATACGGTGTTTGACTTTGGGGCTTATGCGGTCAGACAACCTTTCAAAAATTCTATTGTCCTGACCTTGTTTTCAAAGAGAAATTTGAGAAAATTGACATAATTTATGTCGTATGACGAAATCGTCACATTTATCTCAAATCCGTCCGAACAGAAAGGTTCGTAGTCATATACGACGTAACTGTTATATTTGCTTTTCCACTCTTTTTTTTCTACACGACAATTATTTTCGAGCGATTCTCTCTCAAGCCAATCTACCAGTTCCTTATTGATATTCTTAAATTCGTATTTTGCGTTCATTTCGTTTGGATTTTGATGAACGGACATTTCCCTTTCCTTTCGTTGACAGTTTGAGTGTAAATCTTTTTCGAGGGCAAAAAAACAGACTTTTGTATAATGTTTTGAACTGTCATGGCGGATAATTTGAATTTCTCATTCATTTGAATGAGGGTTTTTACGGATTTAAAATCTTAAAAATCCCCGTGGCTATTGGGTTTTAATATTCATATAAAGATTATATTAAAATCCCGTAAAATTAAAAATTTCGGTTTATAATCTAAACATAATAAGAATATTGAAAGGTGTAAAATGAATAACTCAGTTGCTGATATTTTGACAAAGTTGGAAAATGCGGATAACAAAAGCAAAAATATGCTTGAAAACGAACTCGTAAACTTCGGTGAAAAGGCTGTTCCCGAATTGGTCAGAAACCTCACTGTTGTAACAGGAAGTGTTCGTGGTGTTGTCGCTATGACTTTAATTAGAATCGGTCACTCTTCAATCGATTTTTTGAAAAATGCAGCAGCAGCAAACAAAGATATGGAATGGATTGCAAATTATTTGATTACTGAAATCAACCAAGCAGCATAGTTATTCGGAATTTTTAATATAAAAAGCGAAACTCATTTTGATGTTTCGCTTTTTTGTTGGAGTTTTGATGAAAATTGTTTGGAAAAATTTTAGACCAAGCCGATATAATCGACCAATTTTTCTTTTTTGTCCGAAAAATCAATCTCGATAAATTCTTTATGTTTCACAAGCGGAACGATAATATCTGCATCTAAGGCGTTTTCCAAATTACTCAATTCAATACCCGAGTTTTTGTATTGTTCGGGCAAATTTTTTATGTGAGGTTCTACGGAGATGACCTGATGTTCGTATTTTTTGGACAATTCCGAGGCGATTTTTATTGCGGGACTTTCTCTCAAGTCGTCGATATTCGGTTTGAAACTCAATCCCAAGCAGGAAATTTTTATTTCTTTCAATGATTTTCCGCTCGCAATCAATTCATCAATTTTTTCTGCCACTTTATTAAGAATAAATTTCGGCTTGTAATCGTTTATCTGTCTTGCTGTTTCAAGCAAATGGGCTTGGTCGGGAGTTTTCTTGATGATGAACCAAGGGTCAACTGCGATACAATGTCCGCCAACTCCGCAGCCGGGGGTTAAGATATTAACTCTCGGGTGGTGGTTTGCCAATTTTATCAATTCAAATACGTTTATGTCCAATTTGTCGCAAATTATCGAAAGTTCGTTTGCAAATGCGATATTTACATCTCTGAAAGAATTTTCGGTAAGTTTTGACATTTCTGCCGTTTTAGAATTTGTGCAAATCAACTCGCCTTTTGAAATTAATTCGTAAACTTTTTTTGTTTCTTCCGATGATTTTTGGTTAATTCCGCCGATAATTCGGTCGTTTTTGACCAATTCATAGACATTTCCCGGAATCATTCTCTCGGGGCAATATGCGATGAATACGTCACCCTCTTCGTTTTCGTTTGTCGGAATTTTTAAATCGGGACGCAAACTTTGCAATTGTTTTGCGATAATTTCCGTTGTTCCGACGGGAGATGTTGATTCCAAAACGATAACATTCCCTTTTTTTATAACGCCTGCAATGCTGTTTGTTGCGTTTATTACGAAAGAAATATCGGGTTCATGATTTTCTTTAAACGGAGTTGGAACGGCAATGATAAAAACATCTCCTTCTTCGGGAGTTATGGTTGCGTGCAACTTTTTGCCTTCGACAACTTCTTTTACCATTTTGTCCAATTCGGGTTCAAAAATCGGATTTTCCCCTCTGTTGACAGTTTCAACGGTTTTCGGGTTAATATCAACTCCGACAACGTCGGCACCGCTTTTTGCAAAAAACGTTGCAGTCGGCAACCCGATATATCCTAATCCGATTAATACAACTTTCTTTTTCATAAATCTTTCCAATCAGTGACTATTCAAACTGAAAAATATTGTACGGTTAAAATTTTTAACCGCAATGTTGAATAATTTTAGTGTCGCATCCAAAATCTTGAAAACTTTTTCCTATTTTGTTTTATTTGTGCCAATTTTGCACGCACTTCCAATAAATTGAGTTGTTTTGCTTTTCTTTTATATTCTTGCAAATGATGAAAACTCTCCAATTTGAGTTCCTTCAATTCGGATACTTCGGATTGAATTTGAGCATATTTTTCATCTTCAATTTTTTTATATTCATCAACCGAACGATTATTATCTGTTCCGAAAAACTTATGAGAATATACGATTATTCCGTGCAATAAGTTGTCAAATAAATCTGATATTCTTAAATGTTTTTTATCGGAATTTAATGATAATTTCGTTTCTGATGAATTTCCACCATTCACAAAATTGTTCATTTTTTTATCGCTTGTTATTAATGTTATATCGTATTTTATTAAATAAGTTGATTATTACTCCATGACTATACACAATTTAACAAAATACACAATTATTATGTCTGCAATTTTTCCCTTTGTCAACTAAAATCGACTTTTTACACCTCATTTGTAAATTTTTTTAAAATCCGCATGAGAAAAGATATTGATTGAAGTATAATCTTATCAGAATAGCCGAATTTTGAGAATATTATGAGTAGAATTTTCAGAAATTTATTTATAGTGTGCTTATTTGCATTGTTAAATTTGTTTTTTGTACAAAGTTGCTATGCGATTGAAGAAAATCCGACTTTGGAAACAAGAATTACAACAAATATCACCGATTTATCTAAAATAAACAGAAGTTACCTTTTGGGAACGAACGATACATTGAGTATTTACGTTTTTGATTGTCCCGAATATACGCAGGAAAAAATAAAGGTTCAACCCGACGGAAATATTGTCATTGCTCCGTTAGGACCTTTTTATATTCAAGGTAAAACAATCGGAGAATTGCACGATATTTTGGTTGAAAAATATAAATATTATCTTCGTGACCCGCAAGTCACGATAAGATTAGACCAATTAAAGCCGTTCGTTGCTTATGTTCGGGGAAATGTTACAACACCCGGAAGTTTCGAGTTGAACATGGACGCAAATATCGGAACTCCTTTTTCGACACAAGAATTAAGCGTAAAGCAAATCGAGAGAAAATCTCCGCTTTTATCGAATGTTTTGATTGCAGCAGGCGGTGCAAAATTTGATTCCGACTTTGAACACATACAGATTAGAAATTCCAAAACCAATGAGGAATTTGAAGTCAATTTGCTTAAAATATTGGAATCGGGTGATATGACTCAAGATTTAATCTTGAGAGATGGCGATGTTGTTTATGTTCCGAAATTGAATACCCCGCTCGCTGTCAGTGAAGAAAATTATCAAAAATACATAACCTCGAACTTTAGTCCGAAATTTGTTCCCGTAAAGGTTTTCGGCTATGTTAACCGCCCCGGAATTATCAAACTTGAAAATAATGCCTCAATTTCTTTAAATTCGGCAATTATGGGTGCGGGCGGTTATTTGGAAGATGCTGCTTATGCTCCTGAAAAAGTTTATTTAAGCAGACCCGATGCTTCGGGAAAATTGGTCACAAAGGTTGTCAATCCGATGGCTTCGGATATTTCTGTTATGCCTAACGATATTGTTTATGTTCCAGAAAAGACACGACCTCTTATCGGCAAAGCATTTGAAGCGTTATACAAAGTTATCTTACCGTTTAATATGTTTGCCAACGCATACAACAATTCTTGGTTAATGTTTGAACCTCACAGATATCAAGTGAAAGTAGGATATTAATGATAGATTTTGATTTCGATATATTGGCTAATATTCAAAGAAACAGATTTTTCAGAAGTTTCAAAGAAAATATGAACTTGGTACTTACGGTTACGATAATCATTTTTGCGTGGACTTTGATATATATTGTTGCTTTTTACAGTCCCGAATATGAGTCTAAGGCAAAAATTTGGATTAAAGATTTGGAAACAAAGGAGTTTATCTCTCCTTTGAACCAAGCGAGCAATTTGTCTTCTTTGACGAATGCGGGCAATCCTCTTTTGACGCAAATGGAAATTATCAAGTCCGAAAAATTACTCAAAACGGTTGAAGAAGCACAAAGAGAAGCAGGTTTTAAAAATCCTGATTACAGAAAAATTGATATTACGGTCAAACAAAAACCGAACACAGATATTTTAATTCTTTCTGCCAAGGGCAAAACTCCTGATCAGGCTCAATTTACCTTGAATAAAATTCTTGAAGAATATGAAAAAACAAATCGGGCAATCAACGGTAAAATCAGTCGCACAAGAAGAATTCACTTAACTCAAAAAATAAATGAAATTTCTCAAAGATGGGAAGATGTCCGAGAAAAAATTAAAACATATCAAACTGAAAACTCCGCAATCGATATTGACCAACAATCGCAAAGACTTGTTGAGCAAAAAATGGATACGGAAAACAAAATTGCGGATATTCAGGCGAATATCAGACATAATCAGGCTGCAGTCAGAGAGTTGCAAAGACAATTGGGGCTTAACACGAAAGATGCCGTTAATGCAGTCGCAATCGGTTCGGGCAACAAAGTTTTGGAACAATTAAGACAGGATTTGAACAGAGAAACGCAAATTTTGGAATATGATTTGGTTAAATTCTCTGACACAAACCCCAAAATTATTGCACAAAGAGCCAAAATTAATACCCTTAAAACTCAAATTATGGCTCAAATTTCAATGTCAGTCGGTCAAAATTCAAATGCAAACAGAGCGATTTTTGACACGGTAAGAGAAGATTTGGTTGACACATTGGCTCAAAAACAAGCCCAATTATTGGGTTATCAGGCTCAAGAAAGAGCGCTGAGAAAAACCCTTAAAAAGGTTAATGCCGATCAAACCAAAATCCCTGATATGAAATACAATTTGTCTTATTTGGAAGAAGAAGAAGCCGTGTTGGCAAAGGCTTATGCTGAATTAAGACAAAAATTAATCGAAACGAAACTCAAAGAATCCGAAGCAATCAGCAACGTTATTATTGTCGATATGCCTGATTTTCCGAAAAAACAGTCCTTTCCGACAAGAATGCAGTTTCTTTTGTTGGGCTTGATTTTCGGATTCATGCTCGGTACGTTCTTGGTATTCCTCAAGACGTTAGTGGAAAATATTTGCGACAATATTTATGACATCGAAGAAATTACGGGAGAGCCGATTATCGGTGCTATTCCGTGGATAAACAATCTTATCTCCGAAACACAAAAAGATACAATTTGCAAAATTGCAGAGGAAAATATCATTTCTCACTTGAAGTTAAAATGTTTGCACCAAAACAAAAAAGTTTTGACTTTCTCATCTTCAAGTTTGAAAAAATACCATTCAAACATTTTGCAATTCATTACACACAGATTTAACACATTGGGTTATTCCGTAATGTTTTTGGATTGCGATTTCAGAAATCCTACAATGTATAAAAAGTTTTCAAAAGATATCGAAATCAAAAAAGAATTTTCAGATTTGATTTTATCTGTCGGCAGACAGTTGCGGGTAAATCCGAATGCTAATATTGATCAGGAAGTTTTAGAGTCGATTTCGACTTGCAAACATGGGGTTCATTTCTTGATGAACACGAACAATATTCTTGAGCCTTATGAATTTTTCGGAACGCCTGCATTTAAGGCGATTATCGAGGTTTTGAAAAGACATTTCGACTGCGTATTTATTGATGTCGGACCTGTTTTAATTACACCTGAATTTATTGTAATTTCTAAGTTGGTTGACGGTGTCGTTTTGTTGTTGCACAAAACGGTTACGTATTCTGCATTGAGAAGGATTATGAAACTTATCAAAGATCACAAAATCGAATTTGTCGGCTCGATTGTCAGAGAATCAAGTTCAAAAATTGAAAGTGAATACGAGGAGTTTTTGAAACATATTGAAAATAAACTTGTTAAAGATATCGAAGACGGTTCAAAAGAAATCAGAGGTATTATAATTGAAGAAGATGAAAAAAATGAAGCGGGCTAAAGGATTTATTTATTAATGAAGAAGCGTATAAACTTTTTTTCCGTCAATCTTGATTTATATTCGATGCAAGAAACTTTGGAAGAAATATCAAATTACATAAAAAACAGAACACCTGTTCAGCATGTGGTTGTGAATGTTTCAAAACTTGTTTATGCTCAAAAAGACGAACTGTTGAGAAATATTATTAACGCTTGTCCGATAATTAACGTTGACGGAGCGGGGGTTATTCTCGGGGCAAAAATGCTCGGAATTAATATCCCTCACAGGGTTACGGGAATTGATTTGATGGAAGAGTTGATAAAATATTCTTCCGAAAACGGATACAGAGTGTATTTTTTCGGGGCAACGGAAGAGGTTAATCATGCCGTTGTTGAACATTACGTGGAAAAATATCCTAACCTGCAAATTGCGGGAAGAAGAAACGGTTATTATACCGAACAGGACGAGGAGGGTATCGTTGAGAAAATGAAAAATTCCAATGCCGATATTCTTTTTGTTGCAATGGGTTCGCCAAAGAAAGAAATTTTCTTGGGCAAATATTCAAAAGATTTGAATATTCCTTTCACAATGGGAGTTGGCGGAAGTTTTGATGTTGTGACGGGAAAAGTAACAAGGGCTCCTCTTTGGGTACAAAATATGAATTGCGAATGGTTATACAGATTAATTCAAGAACCTCGCAGAATGTGGAAAAGATATTTTGTCACGAACGGTTTATTTTTATTGATGATAATCAAAGAAAAAATACGACCGACTTTTACTAAAAACAAAATCGAAGATGAAAATTAATGACAATCTTATAAACAAAATAATCGTAATATTGGCAATATTGGCGGGTGGGTTGATATTGTTTATTCCGATACACAAATTGCTGCTTTTGTTTGTAATCTTTTTGATTTTGCTGTTTTTTATGCTAAATCCGATAATTTGTTTTTATCTTATGATTTTTACAATTCCTTATGTCGAAAGATTGCGGATATTGCCGATAAGTTTTTCGGCGAATGACATTTGTATTTTGCTTTGTTTTGTCAGTGTTTGTTTGCAAATTTTGGCAAGCGGAAAAATTCCGAATTTGCGAACAAAAATCGACAAATGGAATTTTCTCCTTGTGATGTTGTTTTTCATCTCCGGTATAACTTCAATCAGTGATACGGGATTGTTGGCATCTTTCAAGTTTTTTGAGGCAATAATCATATTTTATTTGACTGTATATTTTATCAGAACTAAGCAGTTAAAGATTGCGAGTGTTATAAAAATCCTGATTTTTACCGCCCTGTGGCAAGGTTTTTACGGACTTTTTCAATCCTTTACGGGAATAGGAACGACTTTCCAAAACCCGAGAGGTTTGTTGGGTTATATCGGAATCGGCTCGAAAATGGTTAAGCAGGCGTGCGGAACAATGGGGCATTTCAACGCATTCGGCGTATTTATGCTCACGATTTTTTTGTTCGTTTTTCCTTTTGCAAAAAATATTCTCAAGAACAAAAATTATCGTAATTTTGTAATGGTTGTTCTGTTTTTGGGTATTTATTTCAGTTATTCGAGAAATTGCCTTATCGGTTTGTTTTTCTGCACATTGTACTATTTGTTTATAACCTTGAAAAACAAGGGTACATTTTTGTGTTGTACGATTTTGATGTCGGGATTTATCGGAATTTTGTACAAATTTTTGAGCAATACCGATTATATCAACACAATCAGTTCAAGAACGGATATCAGAAATGCCGTTATTGCAAGTATTGTAAGTTCACCGAGAAACTTGTGGTTCGGAGCGGGGTTAAACTCTTATGAACAGTCTGTTTATGCCTATTTGCCCCAAAATAACGTCTTGTGGTTTGCTCATAACTTTTATTTGGCGATTGCTCAAGAGATGGGAATTGTCGGATTTGTAATATTTTTCGCATTTTTGATATATGTTTTGAAAGATACGTATAAAAATCTTGTTCACGGATACGGAATGAGAAGGGAACTGAACTTCGGGGCGACGCTTTGCGTATTTTCGATATTTGCAATCGGATTTTTTGACCACGCATATTCTTCGACTTATGCGAAAGTTTTATTGTTTACATTGTTAGGATTAGTTTATGCAAGACAGTCTGTTTCAGAAAATAATTAGTTCAAAATTATTCAAAAATTTAAGCGTTGTTTTTTCGGAAACAGTTGTGACAAAAATTTTGAATTTCGTCATAATTTTGCTTTTGACAAGACAATTAGGTCCTGAAGAATACGGGAAATACTCGTTTATTTTTGTTACGATGGCATTTTGCAGCAGTTTTTTCGACTTCGGTATGGAAAATACAGCGGTCAGATTTGCAAATAAAAAAAGCGAAACGAGAAATTCGATTTTCGGATTGTATTTGTTTGTCAAAATGTTGATTTTGTTCGGTATTATATTGGTTTTGATGTTGTTCGGCGGGCAAATTTTTGCTCTAATCCATAAATCCGAACTCACAAAATATATCCCTTTTTTGATAATCGGTATTTTAGGAGAGTCGTTATTTTTTGTAAACGATACTTACTTGCAGGCGGTGCAGAAGTTTACGTTGAGAGCATATCTCAATATTTGCAAATATTCTTTGAATTTGATATTCATCGTGATTTTGTTTTTGGAAAAACTTTTGTACCTGAAATACGTATTTTGTATGTATTTTATCCCGCTCGGAATTACGATTTTGTTCATTCCTAAGTATATTGAATTTTTGAAAAATTATTTTTCTAAAAACTTGCCGACAGAATTGCTCAATGAAATTTTCAACTACGAAAAATGGATGTTTGTCCTTTCTATCGGCACAAATACCTTGCAAAAAATAGATTTTTTCATGATTTCTTATTGGGTAAGTTATATTCAAATCGGAATTTATAATGCGGCAATCCAATTGGCGGCGGTCGTTTCGTTTTTGCCTTATGTTTTCGGGAAAGTTTTATTGCCGAAACTTGCCGAGATGGAAAATCCCGAAATTTGTTCATTTATCAAAAAATTTGATAAGATTTTAATTTTGGCGTGTGTTGTAATGACGCTGTGCATTCCGTTGACGGATTTTGTCGTTCCTGTTCTTTTGGGCGAGCAGTACGTTTTGTCAATTCCTGTTTTGAAAATTTTGTTGTTCGCATTTATTTTGACATTTTACGTTGCACCGACGGAACAGGCTTTGTACGCTTTGGGCTTGCCGAAAATCATAACGCAGGGAAGATATATCCAGTTGTTTACATTGATAGGACTGAATTTCCTTATGATTCCAAAGTTCGGAATTGTCGGCTCGGCATTTTCTGTTTTGATGATAAGAATTTTGTACTTGTTATTTGTCGTCACAAGATTTTATAAAGAAGCAAAAAGGTATAAGGTGTAAAATGGACTCAAAGTTAAATATAATGTATCTTTTATCCTCTTTTAATTCCGGTGGTGCCGAAAAAATGATTACGGAATTTTTTGAAGAAGCAAAAAATCACGAGGACGCAAATTTCCTTCTCGTTGTTATGAATGATAAGTTTGACGAAAAGTTGAAACAACAGATTGAAAATACAGGCTATAAATGCATTTTCCTTAATCGAAAAGAAGGCAAATTGGATTTGAAATATCTTTTTGAATTGAGAAAAATCATTAATGAAAACAAAATCGATATAATTAATTCTCACAATTACGGGAGCAAATTTTGGTCAATTTTGTGCAAAATGATAATGCCAAAGTTGAAATTGTTTTTCACAATCCATTCAATAGCCACATTTAAAGGTCAAAACGGGCTGAAAATTCTTCTCTATAATTTATTTATTGACGAAAATATCGCAATTTCAGACTCCGTAAAAGAGGTTTCCGAAAAAAGCGGAATTAAAAGAATTAAGCGGATTTACAACGGAATTAACACAAAAAAATATGATATTCCCCGCTTGTTGCACGAAAATTTCAAAATCATCAATGTTGCAAGAGTAAATCATAAAATCAAAGGACAGGATATTTTGATTGAAGCCGTGAATGAGTGCAAAAAACAGGGTTATAACTTCAAATGCGACCTTGTTGGCGGAATATATGATTATGGACAGCAATCTTACGAATATCTTAAAAATCTTGTTGAAAAATACGATTTGCAAGACGACGTAAGATTTTTGGGCAATCGGGACGATGTGCCGAATTTGCTCTCTCAATCGGATATTTTTGTGTCTGCATCAAGAGAAGAGGGGTTCGGTTTGACTATTGTCGAGGCTATGTCCGCTAAAATTCCCGTCATAAGTTCAGACGTTTTCGGTCCTAAGGAAATTATTAAAGACGGAACGGGGTTGTTTTTTGAGAATGAAAATCCGAAAGATTTGGCGGAGAAAATTATCCGTCTGTATCAGGATAAAAATTTGCGGGAAAACCTTGTTGACAGGGCTTATGAGTATGCAAAAGAATTTGATATGAAAAATATGTATGAAAAATATTTAACAGAATATATGGAAATAATGAAATGACAAAAATAGTAATGATTTTATACAAATTGGCAAGACTCCTCTATCGCTTGCATATCCCCATTCTTCCTCAAATTATCAAAGCCGTTATCCGAATGTTTTTCGGTTGCGTTGTTTCTTATAAAACGGAAATCGGTGAGGGAACGATTTTGGCTTACGGCGGAGTTGGAATAGTAATCCATGAACGCTGTAAAATCGGCAAAAATTGTGTCATTGCACAGAATGTTACTCTCGGCGGAACAAGCCATAAATACAACGTTCCCGTACTTGGGGACAATGTTTACGTCGGAGCGGGGGCGGTAATTTTAGGAGAAGTGACAGTCGGAAATAACGTCGTCATTGGAGCAAATTCCGTCGTTACGAAAGACATTCCAGATAACTGCGTTGTTGCGGGCGTTCCTGCTAAAATTATTAAAGAAAATATCAACATCAGTGACTATAAATAGGTGAAAAAATGAACGAAAGAATACTTATAGTTTCTCCGGAAATGCACGAACAGGGCGGCATTGCATCTGTTATAAAAACGTATTGCGACAATAATTTGGAAGATGGAAATGTGATTTATCTTTCGAGTTACAAAACAAAAAATCCGTTAGGTGAATTTGTTATTTTTTGGTTCAATTTTTTATCAAATCTTATTTTTAACGGAAACGTAGAAATTGTGCATATTCACACCTCTTCAAAGGGAAGTTTTTTGAGAAAATCAATGGTTATGAATGTTGCTAAATTTTTTAAAAAGAAAACAATTTTGCACATTCACGGCTCGGAATTTAAGGTTTTTTACGATAAAGCACCTCAAATTATCAAAAATTATATCAAAAATACCTTTGACAAAACGGATTGTATAATTGTTCTCTCCAAGCAGTGGCGGGATATTATCGCCCAATATACCGACAATAAAAACATTCGGATTGTTTATAATCCGATAAAAATTCATGAGCAAAATGATTTGGAAAAACCGATTTTTCTGTTTATGGGTCGTTTGGGAAAAAGAAAAGGGGTTTTTGATATTTTTAAATCTGCCGAAAATGTATGTAATGAGGCGGTTATAGACTTGTATGGCGATGGAGAAATCAATAAATCTTTGGCACCTGAAAATGTGAAAATTCACACTTGGGTCAGCGGAGATGAAAAAGAAAAAATCTTCAAAAACGCAGGCGTTCTTTTGCTTCCCTCTTATAATGAGGGGTTGCCGATATCGATTTTAGAGGCTATGTCTTACGGAATGCCCGTAATTTCGACTCCCGTCGGTGGAATTACCGAGGCGGTTGAGGATAATGTTAACGGTTTTATTGTAAATTGCGGCGACACAAAAGCACTTGCCGAAAAAATTGATGCACTTTGCGACAAGGATTTACGCAAAAAAATGGGGCAGGAAAGTTATAGAATTGTCAAAGAAAAATTTGATGTTGAAATAATTAAACAAAACCTGAAAGAGATTTATGATGAATTATAAAGAATGTTTCGATAAATTATTTGAATACGTGAAAAGCGAGGACTACAAAGGTTATGACCTTTTTGACGGTTTAAATTCAAAATTGTTTAAAAATATTTTTTTGTATAAATCGAGATTTTTCAGACTTTGTTTAATCCAATTTTGTAAACGTTCACCGATAAATTTCAGAAAACTTTTATTCGTCGAAAAATCTTTTAACCCAAAGGGCGGAGCGTTATTCCTCTTGGGCTTGTTGAATATGTATCAAAAAACGGGGGAAGAAATTTATAAAACGGAAGCCGAAAAGATTTTTGACCGACTGAAAAATTGTGCCATCAAAAGAGAAAAGGGTATCGGTTTCGGCTACAATTTCGACTGGCAAGCGAGGGCGTTTTTTGTCCCGATTGGAACGCCGAATGTTGTGACGTCCGTTTATGTTGGAGAGGCTTTTTTAGAATATTTCAAACTTTTCAATGACCAAGTTGCAAATGATATGGCAAAAGAGATTGCGGAATTTATCGTGAACGAGATGATTATGAAAGAAACAGAGGACGAACTTTGTTTCAACTATATTCCGAAAAAAGATGCGGAAGTCCATAATGCAAACTTGTTGGCGGCAAGGTATTTGGCGAATTTTGACGGATATGAAAGTTTGATAAAAAAATCCGTAAATTTTTCGACAAAAGACATAAATCAAGACGGCTCTTGGGCTTACGGGACAAAGCCTTTTCACAGATGGGTGGATAATTTCCATACCGCATTCAATATTGAATCTTTGGCGAAAATTTGCCCCGACAGTGATATTTACAAGAAAGTTGTTGATTATTTTGTTGAAAATCTTTTTGACGAAACAGGTCTGCCGAAATATTACAACAACAAACTCTATCCCATTGATATTCACGTAATTGCGGAAGATTTGATTGTTATAAAGTCATTGCTGAAAGATTATGATAGCCCGAAAATCGGCTTGATAACAGAAAAATTGAACTTACTGCTTAAGGAATTTCAGGACAAAAAAGGATATTTTTATTATCAAAAAACAAAGAAATATTTATGCAAAATTCCATATATCCGTTGGAATCAGGCGTGGGTCTTTTATGCCTTGAGCGTGGCTCTTTTGAATGAATAACAATGTATATTTTTGTAACTAACGGTTTTAAAGGGTATTTTTTATGATAATATAACTCTATTAAATTGGTGTTTTCACCATCTGAAAGAATATATGACGAAAAAAATTATACTTTTGACCTTGTTGGTTATTACAATTATTTCGGGCGTTGTGCTTGAGATGTTGCCTATTCACATTCATGACGGGCTTGATAAAGTTTGCCATTTTATGGCATTTGCGATTTTCTCTGGATTGTTGACCCTTTGTTATGTCGAGTTTTTCGGGGCAAAATTGATAAACAGATTTTTGGTTTATTTGCTGATTATCGGCGGCGTTGTGGCTTGTTTTTCAGAATTGCTGCAAAATTTCAGATCCATCGAACGTGATTGCAGTGCGTTAGATTGGCTGTTTGATATTTTGGCAATCGGTTTTGTCGGAATGATAACTTATTTGTATTATTCCCAAAAAGAAAAAATCGAAGTACGTGATGATTTTGAGTTTTCAAAACAGGATTTTGAAACGACAAGAACCGATTAATCGGCACCTTTGCAGGTCAATACGGCAGGAACGGTTTTCAGTAAGATTTTGAAATCTCTGAAAATACTCCAATTTTTCATATACATATAGTCAAGTGCAACAACTTGGTCAAAATCTTTGATTTGAGAACGTCCGCTGACTTGCCACATTCCCGTAAGTCCGGGTTTTCCCATAAATCTTACATAATGCCACGGTTTATAATGTTCCAATTCTCTTTGAATAGGCGGACGAGGTCCGACTAAAGACATATCTCCTTTGAAAATATTTATTAATTGCGGAAGTTCATCTAAACTCCACTTTCTCAAAAATCTTCCGACAGTAGTAATTCGAGGATCGTTTTTTGATTTGAACATAACGTGATTTGATTCGTTCAATTCTTTAACTTTCTTGAACTTAGCATCGGCATTTTTAACCATACTTCTGAATTTATACATCTGAAATGTTTTGCCGTTCATACCTATTCTTTCCTGCTTATAGATTGCAGGACCGATAGATGTTGACTTAATCAAAATGGCAATTACGGCAAACAAAGGACTCAGAACAACCAAGCCCGCTCCGCTAATCACAATGTCCATCGTTCGCTTAATGAACGGTTGAAAATGATGTTCAGCAATTCCGACATCTGTTGGTGTGATGTCGCCTTTTCGGCTATAAATTTGTTCCAAACTATTAATGTATTCGTCTAATTTTAATCTAAGCGAGTTTTTCATCGAAACCTACCTGATATATTTATCAGATTACTACAAATATAAAAGTTTAGAAATAAAATTTAAAAATATTAAAAATTTTTAAGTTAAAATACTTTGATAATTTTTGCAAAAGAAGGATTAGTATAGTAAATTGTATATGTTATGAAAAAGATTTTGTTTTTGATTTTTATTTTATTTTGCACAAATAACGTTTGTTTTGCTGATAGCGGATTAAAAGGGACGATTGAAAAAAATGATAATCTCAAAGATAGCGAAACCGTGACGGGAGAATATTTGTTCCCTAAAAAAATCAAAAATGTAAAAATCAATGTTTTAAAGGTTGCTGATTCTGAATTATCACAGAGCGGAGAAGAATTTTTCGCAAGAATTACGGAAGATGTCGAGGTCGAAAACGGAATAGTTATTCCGACGGATTCAATAGTTCATGGACTTATAAAAGCAGGCAAGGCGGGAAAATTCGGACAGAACGGTTATTTGAAATTAGATGCAGATTATGTGATTTTGCCAAACGGCGAACAATATCCTGTAAAAGGCGGAATGACGACAAAACTCAGCCCCGTTGCAAATGTTACGAACGGAATTGCGGAACGTACGGTTTATACTTTGACGGGTGCCGTCTTGGGCAGCGGAGTTGCACTTAATCTTTTGGGTGTGGAATCGGCAATGCTTTCATCAGGCACAACAATCGGTGCAGGAGCGGCAATTGGGGCTATCGGCGGAATATTTCTCCCTTTTGAACAAAAAGGAAAAAATGTCGCAATTCTCCCCGAAGACGAAATTTCAATCAATATAAAAATCTCCGAAAAAATACCCGTTTATAAGAAAAATGCCTTTAATCATCTCGATTTCAATGATAAAAATTTTTCGGCTGAAATAAAAAATATCGAATATAAAAAAAATCCTTACAAAATGCCTGATAACATAGTTCTCGGGCTAAAAATAACCAACAATACGACAGAGAAAATCGATATTTTTAATATGTACATTCTTGATGAAAAGAATAAAAAATATTATGCAAATGTGTTTGAAAATGAACAATTGCGTGATTTTTCGGTATCTCCCGAAAAAACGGCAGAAATCACAGTACCTTTTGCCGTTGATAAAGTCAACGACAGACTTTGGCTTGTTTTTGAACAAAATGAAAAAATTATCTCAAAAATTTCCGTTTCCAATGCCTATAAAAACTTGCCGACAGAAACAAAAAACAAAAACAAAAAGGTCATTGAAGTTAAAAAAGATTTTTATCGGGTGGAAACACCGTTTGATTAGAGTCTTTGTTTCTTTTGTTTCGGTTTGAGCAAAAGTCTGTCAACGTCAGAACTTATGGAGAAGTAAAATCTTCCGCTACCCTCGTTGTAGGGCTTGTTTCCGAGCGGAAATCCGACGCCTAATTGTACGCAAATAGAGTCCGTAATATTGATGTTGCCGCCAAATCCCGTGCTGTGCAAGAAATTTTTTGGATATCCGTAGAGATTATCGTTATCTTTGACATAACCGAAATCATAAAAAGCGACAAGTTGAACTTTTCTTGATAAATGTTTGTATTTTTCGGGCAAAATCTGTTTCAAAAACGGGAAAGGCACACGAAATTCTAAAGACCCTGCAACGCCGTAATCTCCCAATATTTCACTCGGTTGATAACCTCTGATTGAATATACACCGCCGAGATACATTTGTTCGGTTGAGAATAATTTGTTCGGCGAATATTGTCCGTTTACCCGCAAAATTGCAAGGCTTTCCTGTCTTATTCTTTGAACTCTTGTTGCTCCTGCCGAAACTTTGACGAAATTCAAATCATACGGGCTGTTTTTTTCGCAATGGGCACCCAATCCGTTAAAGCCGTAACTTACCCCCAATTCAGCCAAAGTTCTTCCCGTAGAATCGTCGAAAACGCCGTTGACACTTGCTCTGAGAACTCTAAGTGCATAATCTGATAAACTTGTTTGGAAAAAATCAGATTCGCTTGAAGAATTAATAAAATCAATGCCGATGGACGAGTTAACTTCTTTCATCGCATCATTTATTATCGGTTGAACAATTTTCAAGGAATAATCGGAGGAATTGCCGTGAATTTTGTATTTTTCAAATATACCGCCCATTTTGACGGTTGAATATGAATAGTCGAACGCCAATCTCGTTCCGTATTTTGAAATCGGGATATTATAACCCGCCAAAACGCCCGTCGAATTTGAACTTAAAACCGCACCGCCGTAAATTTTATCGCCAAATCCAGTTAAATTATCCACCCCCAAAATCGGGGTAAATCTTTGTCTGCCTGTTAAATCACGTCCGTAATCGTCCCAAATCAAATTCAAATTTATGGGAAGTCTGTCTTGAATGTTTAATTCGACAACGGTATTGCCGTTTTCGTCTTTTTCAACGGTGGTGATTGAGTTTATGTAATCTTCGTTATTGATTGTTTTTAAGGCACCTTGAAGATTTTTGACGTTGAAAACTTTTCCTTTTTTGACGCCGTTTGAGTTGAAAATAACATTTTCAAAATACCAATCACGTTCCCATCTGTTTCCGTAAACCTTGTAATCGCCGAGCAAATCTTCTTGTATGTTGATTGTCAAAACCCCGTCTTCAATCTGCTGGTCGGGCAAATAGGCATAAGAGGAGATGTAACCTTTGTCGTGATAAAATTCAGTGATTGTTTTTAAAAGATTTTGAATGTCAGAAAGATAAACGGTTTCGTTAATGTATTTTTTAGAAAGTTTTTGCAATTTTTTGTCGGAAATTTTTGTGTTGCCGACAAAATTTATCTGTTTCAAATAAAAGTCAGGATTGTACGTGAAATTTTCGTCTTCTTTTTTGATTTGTTCCTGTTTTTCTTTTTGTTCTTTCTGCTCTTTTTGTTTGTCTATGGTTGTTTCAATAATTTTTTCTTCAATTTTTAAATCTTTTAATTGTTCTTTGTTCTGCCTGTTAATAATTCCCGCAGGCGAAAACAGACTGTTGTTAACGGGTTCGGCACTTACACAGTCATTAAAAAGCAAAATTAATGCTAAAAGAGTTACTGTCTTTTTCATAATTCGGTATCAAGATTATAGCATATAAAAATTTTTGTAATATTGTAACTTTTTTTTAGTCCTATCTTGCCTGATTATAATAGTTATGATAAAATCTTTATACTGAATTACAGTAAGAATTATTAGTCGAAATAGGAAACATAGTGCGGTATGAATAGAAAAAGGCTTTGGAAACTCAGTATAGTTTTGTTTGCGTTTGCAATTCTCATGTCACCATCAACTGATGCGGCAGAAGTTGTATCGGGCGATGTCTTGAATAATACGGGCATGGGTGGTGCAAACCTGAGTAAAGTAACAGGAGCAAGAGTTGACACCGATTTGACAAATGCCACAATCACAAACACAAAGAAAAACAGTGTTTTGGAATGGAACAGATTTAATACAGGCAGCGATCAATCTTTAAATTACGTTTTCCCCGAAGCAATCGGTGCGGGACAAACCTCTTTAAACAAAGTTATCGGAACGGGAATGTCACAATTTGCGGGCAAATTGACCACAGAAGGTGCAGGTCACGTAATTATTTCCAACCCGAACGGCATGGTTATGTATAACGGTGCAATGGTTAATGCCAACGAACTTACTTTGACGACTAAAAGCGTTGTCCTTGACGAACTCGGAAATATGACGTTAAGAGATAACGGACTTAAAAATCCGATTACAATCGGAAATGGCGGCTCTACCGTTATCAGAGTTGCAAAAAATTTGAATATTGTTGCTCCGATTATTAATGTAAACGGTGCTGATATTGCGGTTGTTGGCGGTAACGATAAATCCGTTTTGGGCGGAGATATCAGATTGATTACTTCTGACGGTGTTAATTTCTATGTTGACACAAATACTTTTAAGTCAAATCAGGGAAACCTTCACGGTCAAAAGAATATCACCGTTTCAAATTCAAAAATTGCCATTAAAAATAACGGAACAGGCAAAATTTACCTTACATCAAAAGGTCATTTGGATATTACAAACTCAGAAATTTCAAATGCAAAGGCTGAAGTTCTCGGCTATGCCAATATTAAAAATAATGCTAAAATCGAAAATTCGACTGTTTACGGTGCAAAAGGCGTGAATGTTGAAAATTCAAGAATAACGGGTTCTTCTTTGGCAACAGAAACCAATATTAAAATTTTGAACAATTCAACAGTTGATTCAACAAGATTTTACGCACAAAAAGGTAATGCTGATATCACAAATTCAGTTGTTCAAAACGGCTCAGTTATTAAAGCGGGCGTTTTGAATTTGGATAATTCAAGATTTGAAAATTCATCTGCTGAAACGAGTTACATTGCGAACGTTATCAACAACACAACATTGACAAATTCTAAAATCAATGCAGGACATAACGTTAAACTCAGCAATGCAAGAATTGCAAATTCAGATATCCAATCGAAGCAAAAAATCTATGTTGATACAAATTCTGTAATTAATTCAACGAGATTATTTGCAAACAGTGAAATTTTTGTAAGCAATGCAAAAATCGAAAACGATTCTCAAATTTCAACAGATAAAGATTTGATTATCACGAATGCAATCCTTGAAGGAAACGGCAATTTGCACCTTTATTCGGGTAATTTGACGAGATTAATTGATACAACTGCAAGAGGTTTGTATTTCACGGGCAATTCAGTTGCATTCTATTCATCAAGAATTTCAAATTCTGTTTTGGATATCAAAAATACTTTAACAATTACAAATAATTCAGAATTATCAAGCGTATTCGGTATCGCTCACGGTGGTTTGAACATCAACGGAAACTCAAGAGTCGCAAATAATTCAACATTGGCTTCTACTGCGGAAATTAACCTTGGTGAAGCAACAATTGCAAATTCAAAATTGATTTCCGAGAAGAATGTTAATGCACAAAAAACGACGTTGGATTTGGCAACTGTTTCATCGACAGCGGGTGATGTTTACCTCTCTGATTTAACGGTTATGAATAATTCAAACCTTATGGCAAAGAATATTCTTCAAATTGAAAAAGTAAATTTGATGAATGCAAATGTTAACGGTGGCGTTGTAAAATTAATCAATTCAAAATTGGATAATTCAAAGGTGAATGCTGTTTCGGATATTTTGATTAAGGGTGGTTCAAACAATAATTCTAATATTTTGTCAAACGGCACATTAACTTTAATTGCAGTAGAATCTGCTAATTCAAATATTTCATCTGTCGGTGAAATGAACGTTTCAGGCACAAACACTTTGCAAAACAGTAAATTATTTACGAACGGTAAATTGAAAGCAGAAGGATTATATGCAAACAATTCATCTGTTTTAGCCGAAGATACGGCAGTTATCGAAAAGTCAAAATTTGAAAATTCAAAAGTTTATGGAAAAAATTATTTGACTTTGAAATCGAATGTCCTAAATAACTCAAATCTTTCAAGCGTTGACATTGAAATTGGTAATTCCGAAGTCAGAAATACAAAATTAGATGCAAAAAGACATGTAAGTTTCTATAAAAATTCAATAGCGGAAAATATTTACGCTGACTACTTGCAATCAATTTCAGTTACAACTGATTCAAAAATCAAAAACAGTAATTTAAGAGTCGGCTATTTATTGTTAGACGGCGTTGAGGCTGAAAATATAAATGCAAATGCAAAATATGACTTGAAGTATTACGACACAAGATTTTTAGGTGGTGCTGTCAGTGCATATTCAAGAGATAATATAATCTTGCACAATATTAAAGCAGATTATATTTCTGCGGATGCACTTTATGTAGAAATTAAAAATTCTGATTTGAAAGCTTCAAATATAAATTCAATAGAAAATATTAATATTACGGATACAAATCTGAATAATGCGACGGTCAGATTTGGCGGGAAATTACGTTTTCTCCGATCGAATGGTCGTTTCTCATATACAATTAAAAATTCAAATATTACAGGTAGCAATATAGTTGCAAATAACAGTATCATTTCGGATTCTGTTTTGACAGCAACAAACAGCATTGATGCTGAGTATGCGACTATTTCCGGAACGAATATGAGTGCAAGCAGAAATATTTATTTGAAGCAAACAACTATAAATAACTCGAATTTGGTTGCTAATAATTCTATTTCTGCAAAGAATGCTAATATTGAAAATTCTCTTGTAAAAGCAATAAACAACGATATTTCTTTACAAGGCTCAAAATTATTAAATGTAGAAGCAGAAGGCAGATTTAGTTATATTGACGGTACAATACTTGGTAATGGCACTACACTAAAAACTGAAGAAGCGAGAGGTATTCCCAAAGTTATAGATGGTGTGATTTTACGAAGATAACAAATAAAATTGAAAAGAAAAGCATGCAATTTCGATATTGCATGCTTTTTTTAACACATATTTAAAATATAAAAGTATAGCAAAGTTAACCATTGTAACATTATTTTGAAATATTGAAATAACCTCTTTTGAAAAGTTTTTATATACATGGGTAAGATTATGGCGGTGAATTTTTCTAATTATTTGCAAAAACTTTTTGCAGCAAAAGGAGTAAATCCTTTTGCCGCAGGCTCGTTGGCTTCATCGCAAGATGTGCTTAACCAAATTTCTGCATTTTCTGCTGATTTATCGCAAGTTCAAGACATCGATTTTGAAAAATTACTCCAAGAAACAACATCGATAGACGATTCGCAAAAAACCACCGACCAAAAAGCACTTGAACAAATTGTTAAAGCCCTTATGGATATTGATGATGTCAAAGCGGCAGCAGATGCCGACAATGACGGGATTCTTGCTGCTGAAGAAGCAAAAGAATTTATAACAAAAATGATGGGAGAAGACGGTGACATTGAAAATCTTTCAATGATGGATATTGATAAGGTTTTGCAAAACCTTAATATTGACTTGGCTAAGGTTGCCGAAAAAACCGTAAATGATATTTTGTCGGGTTCAAATGACATTGCGAATGAGTCACAAATTCAGCCTCAAGAAAAGCAAAATGTGATTGATAATGAGTTGAACAAGTATTCAAATGTTGAGAACTCATCAGGTTCCGGAAATTCAACAAAATCCGCTAATTCTTCAAGCGGGAGCAAAAGCGGTAAACGTGTTGCAAGTCCCGCCAATACCCAAAAAGATGTCAGCAATATGTCGATAGCAGATTTGGAAAACGAACTTTCTGCATCAAAAGCCAATGCTGATAAGGAGTATAAGGAATATAAC
>CAKVJR010000008.1 GCA_934754855.1 uncultured Candidatus Melainabacteria bacterium | reverse complement strand
GGTTAAGTATCTGTTTTTCTCATTCATCAAAAAAGTAGGGTCGACTTTAGTCGACCAATGCAATTACTGTCATTCTGAGGACGAAGTCCGAAGAATCTGTTTTCAGGGGTTTATTTATAGATTCTTCGGTTTTTTACAAAACCTCAGAATGACGATAATCGTATAACTTTACTCATTCATTGTCATTGCGAGGAGGAACGCTAAACTTAAATCAGCAACTGTCATACTGAGGAACGAGCGAACCAAGTGCACTCTGCCGAGAAAAACAATCCTGTGAATTGTTTTTCGAGAGGAAAGAAAGCGAGGAGCCTTGCCGTGAAGGCACGTTTATGGCGAGCGAAGTGATAATCAAGCCGAAGTATCTATGTAATGATGATTAAAACAGATATTTCGGGGACAAGCCCCTCAATATGACAATGAATGAAGAAGTTTCAACGGTAAATGTCATTACGAGAAACGGCACAAAAAAAATGAGGTCGTATAACCTCATTTATCAAATCCCTTGAAATAAATTCCTACGAAAATTAGTCTTCAATTCTCGTAAATTGATCTTCTGAAAGAACGTCTGCAACGTATCCGAGGCAAGTGTCCAACATTTCGTTCAACCCTGATTCAAGTTCAACGTTAAACAAAAAATCTGACGAATTCATTTCCATAAATATCTCCTTAGAATTAATTTCTTCTCACTCTATTTTTATCGACCATGCCCGAAAAAATCTTTAATCACATACATGATTTGTGAAGAAATGTTAAAATAAAAAACCACTGCATTTATGACAAATCTATAAAGTTTTCCAACAAATGAGTAGACACTGGATTACTTCGTCACTTCGTTTCTCGTAATGACAGAAAACGCTAAAATTTAGAAAATAATTGTCATACTGAGGCTTTAGCCGAAGTATCTATCCTTTCATCGTTTTACAAATTAACAGATTCTTCGGACTTCGTCCTCAGAATGACTGTTTCACACGCTGCTCGTTCCTCAATATGGCAGAGGAACACTTAAATTTAAGCGAGAATTTTCATTCAAAAAATATTTAGAACTTTGTATTACAATGCGGGCAGGAAGTCGCACCACGTTTGACGTTGTTTCCGCAATATGGGCAAACCTTATACACTTCGCCGATTTCAGGTTCAAAATTTCTTTCTTTTTCTTCGGTATGTTTTTTTACGTTAGATTTTATCCGCAGGTACAAATTATACGCAAAAGCGAGAATAATAACCGCAAAAATGACATAATAAAGTTTCAAAGCAAAAAACAACCAGCAGAAAAATATGCTCCAAAGCAAGCAGCCAAGCCCATTTATCTGCTTAAAGTAATACATCAGGCACCGACCTTTTTAGGAGTTGAAATTGACGGTGGCTGAATATACAACGGTTTTGCCTTTGCCCAATGATAGTCATTGTTTCCGTGCAATTTCTTTTCTACAATATGATACAAAAATTCGCCCAATTCATAATCGTTTCTCTCGTAATTAATCGAGTCGATTCCCTTTTCTGCCAAAAGATTATGAATTGAATTATCGGCAATTACGACATAATCATTAGATTTGATTAAGTCCTCTAAATCCTCTACCTGTATGGCTTTCGGCTCAATCAAAACTTCATCTTTATCATAAGCCGCAACATAAACCTTATGTTTTCTTGCATCAAGAACCGTCAAAGTTTTCTTATCGGATTTATTGAGTTTTGAAAGAATTTCAAGCGACGGAACGGGGACAACCTTTATATTGAGTTGTTGAGCCGCAGTTCTTGCAATAACCGTACAAATTCTGATACCCGTAAAACTTCCCGGACCTTCGTTAATCCCGATAGCGTCAAGGTCTTGCATAGTAATGTTTTCAGACTTCAAAAGACTTAAAATTTCAGGAACGAGGTACGCACTGTGATATTTTTCATCATCAGACGGAATTGCTTTATTGACAAGGATTTTATCGTTCTCACCGTAAGCAATGTATGTTTTATTCAAAGATGTATCAAAGGTTAATATTTTCATCGTTTTTTGCCATTTTTTCAAGGATTTTCTCAGACTTTTCACCGATTGCGTCGAAAATCATTTCTCTTTCAGTATCCGACAAATAAGTAATATTTACAATCAGTCTGTCGAACGGGAGTTCAGTGTCGGGTGAAAATTCCGCCCATTCGACCATTGTCAAAATTTTGCCCTCGGAATATTCTTCGAGTTCGTCCGAAATCGTTGCAACACCTTCACTTTCGAGTCTGTACAAATCAAAATGATAAACAGGAATTTTTCCGCTTTTATATTCGTTTAAAATAACAAAACTCGGGCTTGTAACTCTTTGTTTGACGTCGAGATACTTGCAAACCAATTTTGTAAAAGCAGTTTTGCCCGCACCGATATCTCCGTGAAGACAAACGAAAGCACCTGTTTCTTCAATTGTTTTTGCAAATAATCGTGCGACTTTTTCGGTATCATCAAGATTTTTGCAAAGATAAGAAAGAGTCATCAGAACAAATCTCCCATGCCGAATGTGAATGCACCCTTGCTGTTGCCTCTTCCGACATTTGTAAGCGGATAACCGTAATCAATACTGAGAGGTCCGACACCGGGAACAAATACCTTGATACCGCCACCGAATGCAACACCGTATCCGGGTCTGTTATACATTCTGTCCGAAATTGTAGTATCGAAAAGTTTACCTGCGTCAACAAACAACTCGAATTTGATGTTATCCAAGAACTTCATTTGCTTAATTCTATCCAAGAAGAAGAACGGTGTATTCAACTCGATTGAACCCATAACATAAGCATTACCCGTACCGATTGAACTCATCTTGTAACCTCTGACAGAATAAGGTCCGCCAAGTCTGAATGCCATTACTTCGGGAACATCGCCATGAATTGCTCCGCCTGCACGTCCTGTAACCGACAATGAAGATTTTGTCATAACAGGGAAATATTTTTTGATACCGCCGGTTAACATACCGTGAGTATCTCCAATGTGTTCTAAGCCAACGTTTTCAGTGTATTTGATGTTTGCAACAATACCATCTCTCGGGTTAACATCTCTGTCACGAGTGTCGTAAACCAATGACGGTGCCAAAGACACAAACGTTCCGCCACGAAGTTGTTTAGCACGTTCCGAAATCGGAATACCGTGTGCCGCATACAAGTTCGCCATTTGTCTGTAATTACCTTCGGTCAAATCAATATTTTCAATACCGAGTTTGAATGAACCCGAAAGGTTGCGAACCTTCTTGAATTGTCTTGATGCAACCGCTTCAAAGCCAAATCTTCTTTCAATCGCAAGCGGTACCTGATAACTTGCAAAGTCTTGCCAGAACGCCTTATACAACATAGAAACATCTGTTCCTCTGAATCTCGGATCAAAGAAACTGATATCACCCTGCAAGTTTGCTCTGTCCAATGTCGAATCGTCTGACAAAAGAACACCTGTACCTGCCAAGAAGTTCAACGAAATTCTTTGACCTCTGCCGAGGAAGTTATTTTCAACAAAACCGACTTGTCCGAAGAAACCTGTTGCAGTATCCAAACCTGCACCAACACTGATTGTTGCGGTTCTTTGTTCGATTAAGTTGATTGTGATGTCATAATAATTCGGGTCGTCACATTTTTCGATTGTTCTGTTAACATCTTTAAACGCTTGTGTGCCGTAAAGTCTGATTAAGTCCTCTCTGACGGTATTTTCGTTGTAAATCGTACCTGGGACGGACAAAATATTTCTGTTAACAACATAATCTTTTGTTTTGTTGTTACCCTCAAACTTGATTGTATTGATGATACCCTCAGAAATATGCATGTTTACGCAACCGTCGGGGTCATCTTGGACATTTTCGACACGAGCAAGAATATAACCTTTTGAAGCGTAAAGTTCTTCAACCTTTTCAACCGCTTGGTTTAATGTTGCGATGTTTTGAGGTTGATTTTCCAAAGGAGCCAAAAGTTCAGAAATTTCACCCGCCGAAATTACCGTATTACCTGTGATTGTAAACTCTGTAATGGGGCGATTTTCTTCAACATAAATTTTTAAAACGACATTGTTATTTTTATCTTTGACGGGAACGGCACGCATACGCTCCGTAAACCAGCCCATGTTGTAAATTTCTGTCAGGCAACTTTGGATTTTTTCAGGCGAATAAACGTCCCCAACCTGCAATTTCATTGCATTTGTGATGTCGTTATTCTGAATAATTCTGTTGCCTTCAATTTTTATGGCAGAAATAACCTGTTGTTTATTTTTCTTATCGGACTTTTGTTTTTTTGTATTTGAAAAATCGGACAAATCGGGCATCGGAACATCTTGAAAAGAGCCGCTCTCTTCATTTGCGGGAACGGGCGGTTCAAAATCAATAGCCGAAACAGGCATTGCCTGCCCCATAATCAACATTGATATCAATAGTATGTATGTTTTTATATTATTAATAAGTTTTTTCATTAGTCCGATGGTTTATCCATGTGGATTAAAATAATCCTCTTCTATTATAATTCATTTATAAAAAATAGACAAACATCTTTATATCTTTAATCTTTTGTAATATTTTTTCGGTTATAATTAGTTTATTCAAGGTATATGGTTAAAAAATATGGCAACATTTTTAATAAAAACTTTCGGTTGTAAAACAAATCAGACAGAATCTGCGGTAATGGAAGAAAAACTTTTATCCGCAGGGTTTTCGCCTGCTTTGAATGTCGAAAATTGTGATTATTATATTTTTAATTCCTGTGCAGTTACATTAGAGGCGGAAAAGAAATTGCTGCAAGCCATAAAATCCGTTAAACACAAAAATCCGAACGTCAAAATAATTTTGACAGGTTGTTATGCCCAACTCCATAAAGATGAGGAAAATCCTCTCATAGACAAGATTTTCGGCATTTACGAAAAACCCGATGTCGTCAAAATAATTCAAAGTAACGAGAAAAATTTTGTTACAGAAATTAACGAACATCGTGATTTCAGATACGAAAAACTCTCAAATTTTAACAGAACAAGAGCGACCATAAAAATTCAAGACGGGTGCAACAATCGTTGTTCATACTGCACAATCTGCATTGCAAGAGGATTGTCGAGAAGTTGCCGTGAGGAAGATGTTATCGAGCAAATAAAAACTTTAACCCAAAACGGTTACAATGAGATAGTTTTAACGGGTATTCACGTCGGTCAATGGGGGCTTGATTTGCCCGAGAAGAAAACTTTGCTCGACCTTTTGAAATCAATTGATAAAACAGACGCAAAAACAGTCAGAATAGGCTCTTTAGACCCAAATGAACTGACCGATGAATTGATTGATTTTCTGTCTGAGTCGGAAAAATTCTGTCCGCATTTTCATTTGTCGCTACAATCTTTGTGTGACAAGACTTTGAAGAACATGAACAGACATTATGATTTTGAAAAAATTAAATATGTCGTGACGAAGTTGAATGAGAAATTTGAGCGGGTATTTTTGGGTTGCGACATTATTGTCGGATTTCCGCAAGAAACCGTCGAGGACTTCAATTTGACCCTCGAAAGACTTTCTGAACTTCCGCTTTCGCAAATTCATGTTTTCCCGTATTCAATCCGCCCGAAAACCGTTGCGGCGACTATGCCGTGCCAAGTTGAACAAAGCGAAAAACATCGCCGCATGCAACTTGTTAAAGATTTATCCGCAAAAAAACATCTTGAATTTTTGAAAAATAATATCGGAGCGGAATATTTTGTTACCATCGAGAAAAAACCTGACCGCAAAACGGGCATGTATAAAGCCGTTACGCCGAATTATATAAAAGTATTTTTTGAAAAAACGAGCAAAGATTCTTTTGTGAAAATCCAACTTGATGAGGTCGATTTTGAAAACGAAATTATGCTCGGACACATTGTTTCTTAGGATTTTTGCGATATTTTGAATTTTTGACACGGGCGAAATTTTTTGTCACAAAATGACATAAATATTTGACGGCGACATGTCGGTAATATACACTGATAATATAAATTTGGGGAAAATATGAAAAAGATTTTTGTTATAATAAGTTTGTTAGCAATCGCAATGCCGACTTCGGCAGATATTGTAAATCCGAATTTGACACCTGAACAATTGAAAAAACTTCATGAAGAAAGACAGGCAATGTACATAATTCGCCAGAGAAACACAACAATCAACAGGGTTTGCGGCAATGTAAAATCGACTTCGGAAATTGAAAATTGCAAGAAAAAATTGTATGAAGATTATCTTGAAACAATTAATTTTTTAGAAAGCAGATACGGAAATGAATACAAAAGCGTTAAAAACACCGTTAAGTAATAAAGAAGTTTTGATAGGCGAAAACGAAGGCGACGCAATCATTTTGGCACTTGAGTCAAGTTGCGATGAAACTGCCTGTGCAATTGTTAAAAACGGCAGAGAGGTTTTGTCGAACATTGTCGCATCGCAGATTAAAACTCACATGCAATTTGGCGGAGTTGTTCCGGAAGTCGCTGCGAGAGAACACCTTGAGGCAGTTAATGAGGTTATTGCAAAAGCACTTGAAGAAGCGAACATGAAGCCCGAAAACCTGACGGCGATTGCATCGACGGTCGGACCGGGACTTGTCGGCTCACTGCTTGTCGGAATGAATGCGGCAAAAACCCTTGCAATTGTTTATGATAAACCGTTTATCGGAATAAATCACTTGAATGCTCACGTTTGTGCAAATTATATCGACACTGACTTGAAACCGCCGTTTATGGCACTGTTAGTGAGTGGCGGACATACACAAATTATCAGAGTTAACGATTATTCTGACAGTGAAATTTTGGGCGAAACGATTGACGATGCGGCAGGCGAAGCGTTTGATAAAGTTGCGAGATTGTTGGGCTTGCCATACCCCGGAGGTCTTTATCTTGACAGACTTGCAGAGGACGGAAACCCTAATGCCTACAAGTTTACAAAGGCTCACGTCGGTGAATTTGATTTCAGTTTTTCTGGCTTAAAAACGGCTGTGTTGCAGTTGGTGAAGAAACTTTCGGCAGAAAATCCCGATTTTAATAAGGCAGATGTGGCGGCAAGTTTCCGAGAAAATATCACAAGCGTTTTGGCGGATAAAACATTTAATGCGTGCGAAAAATTCGGAATAAAGCAAGTCGTCTTGGCGGGCGGCGTTGCGGCAAATTCCGCTATCCGAAAAAAGATTAAAGCATTTGAGGAAAAGGGTTATAAAGTTTATATTCCCGCAATGAAATATTGTACCGATAACGCAGCAATGATAGGTGCTTGTGCATATTTCCACGAAAATGTTATAACAGATGTCGGCGTGGAAGTTTTTTCACGAGCATAATATCAAAATATTGACAAAAAGTTATTTTTAGACGATACTTTAAACACGGCAAGTGATTTTGAATCTTGCGTATAAAAAAGAAAGAACAGTAATGGCGGGTGTCGTCAAGCGGTTAAGACCTCGGATTGTGGTTCCGATATGCATGGGTTCGAATCCCATCACCCGCCCCATAAATAAAAAGAGCCGGTTCAAAAGGCTCTTTTTTTGTATCAAATATTTTTAGTCAAATATTTAATTTTTTTATGCCTTTTTTGAGAAAATCATAAACTTTTTAAAAATCGACGGAAAGATTTTAACCTTCCGCCGACTTTTTCATTACGATTTTATTATCACAAATCAGTTCTTTTTCTTTGTCGCAGAAGCAAGTGAGCCTACTGCCCAACGTGCACCTAACGTAAATGCCGCACCATTTCTTCCGCCGCCTCTGAACATTGCTTGTCCAAATCCTGTAAATCTTTCGCCCACAGATTTTTGGACACCAAGTCCATATTCAACGTACGCTTTTGTCGTTGTTTCCGGTAAGTTAACCTCGTTAGCCTTAACTTTTGTTTCGTCTATGATATTCCATACCATTTTTGCCCCGATATAAGGTTGCCAGCCATTTTCCGTATTTCCGATAAATTTCAAGCCGGGAGCAAGTTGTATAGCATTCAAACTATCGCTTTTGACTTTTACCCCACTAACTTTATAATCACCAAACGGATTTACAAAGGTATAAGACATTAACCAACTCGGTTGGATAATAAACTTACCATCGGCAAGTTCCCAGTTATAGCCTGTCTTTGATGCAATACCTGTTCCAAGTGTGCAAACATCAGCATCTCCCAAGTTCGTTTTGATATCTGAAGAATGGAAACTTGCGTTTGCAGTCAAAGCAGTGAAGAAATCTCCCTTGTACGCTGCTGCCGTTACGCCGACGACACCGCCGTTTTGGTTAATATCGTTACCGTCAAATGATTGGTGAGAGCCGTTATATCCAACGTAAGCCGAATATTGTACATCCCAACCTTTAACAGGCATTACGAATGAATCACCACCGATTAAAGCACCATACATTGTATTATTAACTTTTGGTCCGTCTTTCAAGTTAACTTTTTCAGTCGAAACATACGGTCTGAACCAAACACCCTTATCCTCTAATTGTGTATATAACGGTGAGAATACTTGTGTTTCATCTCCGTCGTATGCGTACTTATTGCCGTATTTTTCGGCATTTCTTTGTACTTTTGTCTTCAACATCATCTGGTCAACATTGCCAAATGCAGTATCATAGTTATTGATTTGCGTATAATAAATACCTTGCATTGCAACGGCAGGAGCAAATACAGCCGAATTAAATCCTTCATAACCGCCCTTTCTTGCAAAAGTAAAGCCGTCATTTGCTGTCGCACCGCCTTTTTTAACTGTGTATTTGTAAATCGAAGATTCTGCCGCATATTCTTTATTTTCGTCAATATTAACCGCTGTCCACAAATCGTCACTGTCGGTAAATTTAACCCCTGCCGTTATTTCCGAACTTGCATCCGAAATAACATTCATGTCGAGATTAAGTTTTGAGCCGTCAATAACTTTTACGTTTTCGGCATTCAATGTATCCATTTTCTTGTTTGCGAGGTCAACATCTACGTTAATGTAAGACGTTTTAGCAATTTGCAATGTCGGGTCGGCATTATCAATACCGAGAACTAAACTCTTTAATTGAATGTCGTTAACGCTTCTGTTTGCAAGGTTTAACGTACCTCCTTGGAAATTGATTGAGTTTTTGTTATACGTTGTTCCATCGTGTTTTGATGAATCGTAAAGGTACAAGTCATTGTTATAACTTAAAACACCGCCGTCATTAAGATTGTATGTGATTTCATCATCATAATTATTTCTTGTAAGATTTACGTTATCAACATTTGCTACAAACGGGTCAAAGATACCGTTTGCAACAATATTTGAGTTTTCGCCTTGTCCCTTGAAAGTAACTGTATTGTATTTTTTCACGGGATTATCAGGGTCTGTTGTATCCTCAAATACGTCCGAAATGATATCTCCGTTGCCGTCACCGAGAGTGATTGTTCTTCCGTCTGCAGCATTAAATACTAGTTTGTATTTTCCGGAATCCGTCAAATTATCGTCTTTTTCGAGGTTAATATTACCTGTTATTGCAATATCCTTGTCTTTAGCCGTAATTTGAGTCATAGCCTTATCTTTGACGATTAAAGAATATTTTTCGCCGTCATTCAATTCAGTGTTTTTGAGATTTGTATCTGACAAAATCAATTTACGCTCGTCAGTTCCGTTACCGACAGTCAAAGCCTTACCTTCGATTGAATTTCCTTGACCGAGAATTGTCATATCTCCGTTTTTGATTGCTTTATTTTCGCTCAAGTTTTCATTTTGATTCATTTGATAAACCAAATTCGTGCTGTTATCTTGAACTTTTTGAATTGCTTGTTCTAAGTTATCGAGTTTTTCAACGTAAATTTTTCCGTCGTCTTTTACATAATAAACACTGTTTTTGTCTGTATTTTCAGAAAATTTAATTTCTTCAAGTTCCATTTTGACGTAGTCTTTTAGGTTTGTCGTAAATTGATAACTTTCTTTGTCATTTTCTTGCATATTTGACAAATCGAGGGACTTGATAATGACATTTGTTTCATCAAACCACAATTTATCTTCAGCATCAAAATAATCTCCGTAATCAGCGAGGATAAACAGTTTGTCCCCTGCTTGATTTGCTTCCAAATCTTTTAATTTGACCGTATTAACTTGTCCGTTTGCCAAATCAATAGTTGACCCGTTATAGAACAAAATTGTGTTATTTTCACCTGTATAAGTATCAGCGGGTCTAAAGACACCTGTTTCGTCAATGTCGATATTGCTCAAAATGTGATTTGCATCATATTTTGAGTTGTCAAAATCAAATGTGACTTTATTTTTGATATAAACGGAAGCATCTTCGCCAACAATGCGATTTTCTTTTAACGTTCCGCCGTTCAATGTAATTTCACTGCCATTGAGTGCTTTAATGGCATCATCTTTGTCATAAATTCTGTCGGCAGATGTTTCATAAGCGGCACCGTCAACGGTAATTAACTGATTGATGTTTGCTTCATTTACAACCGATCGATAGTCTGTAATTAAAACAGAACCTGTTTCACTTTCGGCAATATCTTTTTTCAATGTACCCGTTGTAAGGGTTAATTTTCCGTCATTTGTAATATCGCCAAACAAATTATCGGCTGATGATGTAACATCACCTGTCAAAGCAATTTTTCCGCCGTCAATTAAAATGCCCAAAGTTCCGCCGTTTAAAGACACCGTGCCGTTGTTTGTAACTTTTTCCGTAGTTCCTGTTATACCGACATTGTCAGCGTTTGCTTTCAATGTAGCGTTTTCGTTGACGAGAATGTTTTTTGAACCGATTGATTTTTCGGTATTGATGACTCCTCCGTCGATAACGGTTGTACCGTAACCTGTAATGGTATTTTTGTTTATCGTTTCGGGTGCTTCTTCCGTTGCCTCTTGTGCCTTGAGTGTCAACTTATTGTTATTTACAACTCCGTCTGTTAATTCCAATTTGTCGGCATAAATTTCTAATGAACCTTTTTCGTTGATTGTCACTTGAGATTGTTTGATACTGTTATCTTTGCCAAAAATCACGTTCGCTTCTTTTGATTCATCTCCGATAGCAACGGTACCTGTTCCGATAATATTTTGGATTGTGCTGTCACCGTAAATGTTGAGTTCAGCGTTGTTTGTAACGGTATTTTTGATTGAAGAATCTGTTAAATTAATCGTTCCGTTGTTGTTTTGAACAACTCCGTTCAAGGTTGAATTTGTGATGTTTGTTGTTTTTTCGTTCACAAGATCAATTTCGTTGTCGATAAATGTCGAATTGTTGATATTGACAATTCCGCTTTGGTTTGTTACGGCTGTTTTGAAATTTTTAAATTCTTTAACATCATTTATGTTTAATGTTTGGTCGGCAGTTGCAACAGTTATACCGTCTTTTCCGCTACCGTCAAGAGAATTGTTGTTTCCGTTGATAGCAAATATGGTTTTTTCGCTACTTATTGTGCCTAAACCTTTGCTATCATCTGAAAGTTTGTAATCACTACTTCTTAGAGTGTAACCGTTTGTCGTGGCATCTGCAATGGCTTCTTCAAGAGAAATATATTTTTCTTCTCTTAAAACATTTGCCGTACCTTTGTTTTCTTTCATTACGGTAAAAGAGTAAACAGTGCCGTCATCAAATGCATAACTTCCGTTTTCAGTCAAATCAATAACATTGCCCGAATTATCCGTCAAATATCTGATAGTTCTTGTCGAACCGTCAATCCAATTTTCATCATCAAAAATCACAATGTTGTTTAAATCGAATTTGACAGAGGGAGCCGAAACCGTCATAAATTCATCGCCGATATTATTAATAATGATGTTATCGACAATACTGTTTTTTGCATCATAATCAAATTTGAAATTCAAAAGACTTTCTTTATTTGTTGAAACTAAATAAGGAATGTTTAAAATATCTCCGGCATGATTATTTTGTAAATCAACTGTAAAATCTATTGGAGTATCGTATTGCGGATTATTATCATCTCCGCCTAAAAGGAAACTATAAGTACCTGTAGCAGGAGTTTGACCTAATTTAAGAGTTCCACCGTCTGCTTCTGTCGAAATTTGAAACCCTTTTAAACCGGATGTTGAGGATAAGTCAATTTTTCCATTAAGTTCATAAGTTCCTGTTTCTTTGTATCTTACTACTTCCCAAGTGCTTGGATCAGGATCGGGACCTATTTGATAATATACACTACTACCATCTAAATATATACCTGATGCTATAATGGAACCAAAATATGACTCGTCGTCAAACAACTCAGGTTTTTCCTCAGAAAAGGCTTCTGCAAGTTTTTTCCCGAAATTGTATGGGTTTAAGTTTTCAACTCCAACTTTGTTAACCACTTGTTTAATTTCTGCCATTGAAAGAGTTTCATTTTCAATGTAAATATCATCATTAATTGTTATTTTTTTATCTTTATCAGCCAACAACTCCGCAGTTATGCCTTTACCATAAAGATATATGCCATATCTTCCTTTTTGGTTATCAAAAAGCACATCTTTATCCTCAGCATCAATAGATAAAATTGCCGAAGCATATATAGCAGAACCTTGTTTTGCACTATTACCTATAAAAGAAGTATCAGTAACTGCAATTTCTCCGCTAATACTATTTGCAACAGTAAAGTATATTGCTCCGCCGTTTTCTATTGCGGAATTATTAGAAAATTCAGATTTGTTAACCCACAAACCAACTTTACTATCACCATTTACATATATTGCACCACCATTTTGGGCTTGATTGTCTGAAAAATTAGTACGAGAAATCGCAGAGTCATTCCATATCTCATCGCCTTTTGCATCAATATATATTACACCACCATTACCAAATGCTGAATTGTTGGTAAAATTGTAATATAAATGTTCTGATGTTGTTCCAGGCACATCATAAGTTAAGTCACCAATGCTTACTCTTGCATAACCTTCACTAGAAATAACACTACCATTACCTTTAGTATTTTTATTGTTTTCAAAATTATTTTTAGTTTGATCAACTTTATCAGGATTTAATTGTAACAATACATAATCATCGTATGATGTCGGTACATCATTATCAATAACCTTGTAAATACTTGATTCAAGAGTCTTATTGTTATATCCGCCCCCTGTAATAAGACCTTTATCTTTATTATCAATTACTATTGGGAAGGTTTCTTCATCAGCAACCGCCGGAGAAACAGCCAACAACCCCGAAAGCATTATCGCCGCCGATAATAACTTCACTTTTCCTTTTTTCAAAATTACCTCCTAATATTCATATAATGTTTTAAAAATACTATTTTTATTAAAATGCTTAGGTGCATTTTAACCTATGTATTTTAGTATTGTCAATATCATGCTTTCAAATGTTTAGATACCTAATTTATTAAATCTTCTTTATCTATTAATATTAGAAAAGGTAAAATTATGTTGATAGATAAAGATAAACCATTTTATAGTGTTGTTCAAGTTGCGGAGATATTGGGTATTACAGCAGACAGGCTCCGTACTTACGATGAGCAACGACTTGTTTTTCCGACAAGAAGAGAGAAAGACAATAAACGTCTTTATTCAGAACTCGATATCGAATGGCTCAAAGACGTCAGAGAATTGATTTCCAAAAATAAAATGAACATTTATTCATTCAAAGTCGTTTGGAAGATTTTAAAGGCAATGTCTAAAAAGGATTTTCAAAAATTAATAATGGAAAATAAAGAAGATGAAATTTTCCAAATCTTCGCAAGAATTAAAAATAACCCCAATTTTGATAAGTGATTTTTTACGTATTTTTAGTCAAATATTTCAAATATTTACCAAAATCAGATAAATCAACAAACTCGTAACAATTCTATATTCTCGCATTTATTCAATAAATTAATAAATATCGGATTGCTTAGTCGCTTTGCTCCTCGCAATGACGGTTACTTCTTAAATTTCAGCATTCCCCGTCATTAGCGGAAAATTAGTTATAATCATGCTTTTCATGATTTACAAAACTTCATATTGCGAACAAAAACAGAAAAAACATTAAAGAAATTTCTATAAATGTCGATAATTGGCATGGAGAACTATTGAAAGGTTTTAGATCAAATGAACACGACGATTAATTCGGTTTCGGCATTGCTTGCGGTTCGTACAGCACAGGCAACTAAAAAAACTGAAACAAAACAGGCTCCCGAAGAAAAACAACAGCATACGGAAGCATATTCGAGTGCTTATTCCAATGCCGCACGTTCAATGGCTATGGCAGGAATTAATTTTAGCAAGTCGGTCGAAAAAACTGAGGGAGTAAATTATACCGAAGGTATTAATTGCAAGGTCGTAAAAGAAACGACGGGCGATGAAACGAACAAATGGTGGCAAGAAGAAATGGATTACGACAATCCGCCTTATTTGCCGAAATCAAAAGTTCAGGAGATTGAACTTCAGGAAGATACAAAATTCTGTCGTGTTTATGATGGCAAAAATTCAGGTATGTTCGGTGGTTGGGTAATGAAACAATCGGATATTGATGGTTTGACTCCCGAACAAATCCAAGATAAATTCGCACTTCCGCAAAAACCGATTATGATGTGCGACGTAACTGTTCCGAAAGGAACGCACATGCGAACGGGTCTATGCAATCCGCTTGAGGGTTGGGGCAAAGGCGGAGGTGTCCAGTTTGACCTTATGGGGCAAAGGGTCGGAACTTTTGAAAATGAAAGGGATTTGCCAACCAAAAAAGATGTTAAAGCCGAGGGATAAAATCCTCGGTTTTTTAATGAATTTCCGAAAACGTTTGAGTATTGATTTTCGGACAAAAAATGCTATAATTAACGATGAATGTGAGGTTTGAAATGGATTTGAATATTCAAATTAATAAAAATATTTTGGTTTTAAACGGAAAAGAAATTAAATTTGACCACAATATCAGACAATTCAAGACATTTGGCGACGATGTCGTTGTTTTGCTTGCAATTCCAAATAATGACGACTCTCTTGACAACATCTACTGCTATTCGTCAAACGGTATTATCAAGTGGCAGGTTCAGCCGATTAAAGAGGTTTTCCCCGAAATGAAACGTGTTTATTCGTTTGAACAAATGAGTGAAATTGACGGACAAATTTCCGCATCTGATTTTTACGGCAGAAGATTTATGATTGACCCTGAAACAGGCAAAATCACAAAGAAAGATATCGTTAAATAAATTTTTTCATTAAAAAAAGACCTTTGAAAATCTCAAGGGTCTTTTTTTTGTTATTTTCTTCTGCTTCTTCTGTAAACAACTCCGTCGATATCGTCTTTGTATTGCTCTTCATTGGTTTTCATCGAGTTTTCTTTGTTGTATTTGTCAATTGCTTTAGCGGGTTCCGTCAAATCCCAGAATTTGTTTTTAATGTTAATAACTCCATAGTACGGCATACCCATAACGCCTTTTTCGAGAACGGCAAATTGTTGTCCGATAAGAGTCGGGTTATCCCTTTCGATTTTGAAAGTAGTACGTTGCAAAATCATTTTTTTTACCTCAACATTCGGCTCAAGAGCAAGTGCCGTGTTGGTAAAATTTGCGTTCCAAATATATCTTCTCAAAGTCGGAGAAAAGAACGAAGAAATCTCTTTTTCGGGGTCATGCGAGGGGAAATAAAGCGTTTCTTTGGAATTTTTTATACATTCTTTCATATAAGCAACATTTTGGTTCCAATAATAAGTTGTCACGATTTGCCAACCCGAAAGCGTTATGCCGCAAAGCAAAACAGGAATATACATTTTCTCAAACAATTTTTTCTGTTCGGGAACTTTTTTCAACTTCGCAATAAAAATTCCCGCAAAAATAAGCGGAATCAACCACACAATCATTGTTCTTTGATGTTGTTCAAAAATCGGGTTCAAATAAACCTGCAAATTTCCGCACATTTTCAGGAACAAAAATGCGTATATCCCGTAAAATGTTGCAATTAATGACGTCGGCAAAAATTCTTTTCTTTTGTAAATCACCATCGCAACGAGTATAGCCACTGTTGTGAACAATATCATTGTGTTTAATTTGTCCCAAAGAGGGAAGAAGTTAATCGATTCAATCAAAAATCTTCTAAACTCCGACTGTTCACCCTTTGTCATTAAAACGTAAAGTACCGTATAAGCAGATGCGGCAAGCGAACCTGCCCCGATTGTGATTTTGGTTAAAATGTTTTTGGGATTTTCTTCGTCAAAAAGGCATAAAAACATCAACGCAAACATCGTAACCCCAATGAATACGGTATGTTCATACACCCCGAACATTATAAATATCAAAAATGCTATACCGATTTTATCCCATTTTGTGTAATCAATTTTGCCGAGAAGATAATTCAACAAAACAAACTGATAGGGCAAGCCCATAGCGGATTCCGTGACGGCAAAAATTTGGTACAACAAAATCAGAGCCGAATATGAAAAAACACTCCAAAACAAAACAGCGTACTGCTTTGTGCGTTTTGTGAGTTCATAGTTCCACCAAAGCCCCAAAATCGGAAGCAAAAACATCGTAAACGAATATATTAGCGAGTAAGTTATTTTATCCGTTAAATTTCTGAACAAAAATCCGGTTATGTCGATTGGAAGATGATAAAGCCAAAATATTGTGACTCTCGGGCGTAAAATCATCGAATGAATTGAGAAAAGGCCATCAGCCATTCTGTCCAAAAACATTACGAAAAAATACGAGCCGTCGAGATAAAGACCTCTGTGAGAACAAGATGCGTAAAAAACGTAAAAAACAGTAATGAGAGTAAATAACAATGCCGTAACTTTAAGCCATTTGTTCTGCTTTTCTTCCATATCCGCTCCTTAAATATTAATAATTTTGTTTATTAAGATACCATAAAATTAAAGGAAAAGTAAAATACCGCAAAAATTATTCTTGTAAAGGGGTTTGTTTCAAATGTAAAATATTTAAAAAAAAATTTACGATACTAAATATTTTGAGATTTTAAAAATTTATTATGCTACGATAAGAATGTTGGAAGAAACAAAAAGTTTCTTCAGTAAGAATGGTTTAAAAAAAAGACAAAGATATACGGTCAAGGAGAGTCGGAATGCAAGAATACCTTACTAAAGAAGAAATCCGTCAGTGGAGAAGTTCTCTTGAAAAAATTACGCTTGAAGAATATGCAGCAAGATTAGGCAAAGTTATTCAAGGTGAAAAACATACCAATGACATGATTGATAAGGTAATGACAACATCATTGCATTCAATGTCCGCAACTCCCGATTACACTGTTCATACGGAAAAATTGGAAACATTGACTTTGCACTCAATGTTTGAAAACAGAGAAGCAAAAGCAAAGAAAGAAACACCCGTTAAGCCGAAATCAAAAGTTGAACCCGCTAAGAAAGAAGAAGTTAAAACTCAAAAAGCGGTTAAGGCTGTTAAGACAGTTAAAGAAGTTGCAAAAGAAAATAAAACGGAAAATAGACCGACCGTTTCAATCGAAAATATTACTTTCAAAAAACCACTTATCCCGAGAGAACAAATGATTTTTGACTACCTCGTTCAAAACAAAGGCACGATTGTTTACGCAAAAGATATGGCAGCACTATTGGAATTGCCGAGAGATTATGTTTACAAATACATCAAAAATTTAAGACAAAAAATCAACGAAGATGTATTGTTTAACGCTGATAACGGCGGATATGTTTTAGAAATTTAGTGTAAGAAGTAAAAAAAATGCCCAAAGAAAAATTAAAAATAGCATTTCCTCATATGGGAACCGTATCGTACGCTTGGCGTGCCGCTCTCAGAAAATTGGGCGTTACTGCTTTTATTCCGCCTTACACGAATAAAAGAACCTTGTCCCTCGGCGTAAAATACGCTCCTGAAGCGATTTGTCTTCCCTATAAATTGATTTTGGGAAACTTTATCGAGGCATTGGAAGGTGGAGCGGATTACGTTTCTATGATTACTTCCCCCGGAATTTGCCGTTTGGGCGAATACGGTCAATGTATCGAAAATGTTTTGAATGATTTGGGTTACAAAAACAGATACCTCGAATTGTCACTCTATGACGGGTTTAAGGGAATGTATAATTACCTCAGACAGGCAAATCCCCATTCAACAATTTTCCAAAGAATTGATTCGATTTATACCGCTGTAAGATTTGTTTTTGCATTGGATAGAGTTGCATCGGTGCTTTCGTATTACCGAGCAAGAGAAATAACCTTCGGAACGGCTGAAAAGGCTTACAACAAAGGACTTGAACTTTTTGACAAAGCACTTTCAATGAAAGAATTGAAAAATGCAGAAAAAGAAACAATCAGAATGATTAAAGAAACTCCGATTGACGAAAAACGTGACGTTTTATACGTCGATATCACGGGAGAAATTTTTATCGTTCTTGATCCGTTTTCAAACCAAAATATTAACAGAGAACTCGGTAAAATGGGCGTTCAAACAAGAACAAGCCTTACCGTTTCGAGTTTTCTTAAAGATGCAATTATTCCGAAATGGTTTAAAAAAGGTGAAACGCACTTGGAAAGAGCGTTTAGACTTGCAAGACCATATTTAATGAGAGATATCGGCGGCGACTCTTTAGAATCAATCAGTGACGTCGCATTTGCCGACCAAAGAGGAATTGACGGAATTATCCACGTCAGCCCGTTTACTTGTATGCCTGAAATTGTTACGCAAAACATTTTCCCGAAAATGAGAGAAAATTGCGAAATTCCGATTTTGACGTTAATTATGGACGAACAAACGGGTAAAGCAGGCTATATCACAAGACTTGAAGCGTTTACCGACCTTATGAGAAGAAGAAAACGCAAAAAAATTCAGGAAGAAAAACAAAAAGATTCAACCGCCAATTAGTGCCAATTAGCAAATCGATTTCTTCATTCTTTCATTTTTTTTGCCTGATAAAATATTTTTCAATTTCATAATGGCTTGAGCGTGAAGTTGACAAACTCTTGACTCGGAAACTTCAATGGTTTCGCCGATTTCTTTCAAGGTCATGTTCTTTTGATAGTACAAAACCATTATCATTCTTTCACGTTCGGGCAAACTCTTGAGTGCCATTTGCAATTCTTTTTTAGTGTCTTTTTCTTCAAGTCGGTCAAGCGGGTTAACGGAGTTCGTATCTTCAATGGTATCAATGATTTCGATACTTTCATCGGAAGAACCTTTTTTGTCATAAAGAGAGCCGACAGTTGTTGTTTCCGCCAAAATCGCATCGACTTTTTCTTTTTCGATACCCAAAACTTCGCCGATTTCAGAAGACGTAGCGGGTCTGCCGAGTTCCTGACGTAATTTTTCTGCCGCTTCTTTTACGTCTTTAATTTTCTTTCTTGTACTTCTCGGCATCCAATCTTGCGAGCGGATTTTATCGATAATTGTGCCTCGAATACGCATGATTGCATACGTTTCAAACCTTGCACCTTTGTCGGGAGAATATTTTTCAATAGCATCAATCAAACCCTCAACGCCATAACCCGTAATATCATCAGCAGAAAATGACGGGGGCAAATTGCCCTTGATACGTCCGATAACGTATTTTGTCAGGTATAAATATTGAACAATTAACTGATCACGGAGTTTCTTGTTTTGTTTGTCCTCAAAAAAAGCATACCAAAGTTTTTCGAGTTCTTCCGTCGAAAGCCTTTTCACTTTATTATATGAGTCTGTACCGAATCCGTCTGTCATTTAATCTAAGGGTTAAACCCTTCCTTCCCCTGAATTCTCATTTTACGTTATAATTCTACGGCAGAATGAAAATTTTTTTATCCTATATTAATAGGACTTTTTTAAGATATGTTACACAAAAAAAATATTTTTTTCAACTGCCGACCGTTATAATTTTATTTTTGCTTTGAAAAATCAACTTTCAAAAGCAAAACGAGCGGAATTACCAAAAATGTTACAAGTGCCGCAAATTGGAACAAATCGGCAAATGCAGACAATTTTGCCTGAACCAAAAGTTGTTTGTACAACATCGCATTTGCTTTTTTTGCTGCCGAAATTGAGAGAAGATTGTACATTTTTATCGCACGACCTGAAAATCGCAATGCACAGGGTCAATGAGGCACAAAGACTTGTTAAAATGTCATTTGCAAACGAGTTGCCGCATTTGGGATTTAATTTTTATAATTTGTCACAGGCAAATTCATTCCTCGCAAACATAGGCGTATTGCCGAATATGGACATTTTTGCAGGCGGAAGAAAAATTCAACATTTGAAATTTAAAAAAGACGAATACAAAATTGCGATTGAGCAATACAACAAAACAATGCTCGTTGCAATGCAAGAAACCAACGATGCTCTTTATACCTTGAAATCCGCTGACAGCAAGCATTCTATCTCACAAGACAGATTGAATTTGAGCAAAAAAGAAATGTCTTTGGCTGAAGAAAGAAAAAAATCGGCACGGCGGACAGGTTAGATTTGTTGCAAAGAAAAGAATCGCTTTTGGCAACAAAGAAACAGGAAGTGTCATTAAAAATCAACTCCGTAATTGCGATGATTGGCTTATACCAAGCACTCGGCGGGGTTGATTATACCGAAAATCTGTAAAACGCTTAACATTCGGGAAAAGTTTTATTTTTTATGATAAAATCATTATCAAAAGGATTTTTAAAATGTTTTTAACTAAAAAATATATGGAAAAGAAATTTTCCAAACTTCCTCCCGAACATTTTTGCAGATGGCGTGCATTCACGTATTGGTTGGTTTTGCGGGTATTTTTAGGAAGTTATGTCCGATTTTTGTATAAAATCGAAGTTATCGGAAAAGAAAAATTGAAAACGGACAAACCGTACATTGTGGCGGCAAATCACTTATCGAATTGGGATCCGTTTATTATCGCAATGGCAAGCGGTCAGTTTTTGGCTTTTATGGCAAAAACCGAGTTGTTTGATACATTTTTCAGCAGATGGCTTATGGATTGGTGCGGTGCATTCTCCGTAAACCGTTCAAAACTCGAGGTTTCGACGATTAAAACTGCCATTAACGTAAATAAAACTTTTTGGAAATTGGCTATTTTTCCGCAAGGAACACGTGATGCAAGCGGAAAAATAAACAAAGTTTCAAGAGGATTTGTTGCACTTGCAAAAGCGACAAAGGCAGATATCATGCCCGTTTCAATCTCATACACAAACCCGAAATCGACAGGATTTCACAAAGAAAAAATAACAATCAAAGTCGGCGACCCGATTCCATACGGCGAAGTTGACGAAACAATTAACAAATGGTGCGAGGCAATCTCGGCTATGTCAGGGCTTGAATACGAACCCGCATAACAAAAGGACGAACACTATGGCTAATGAAAAAGATACAAACGAAAAAGAAGTAAACTATGCGAGAATAGACGCATCTCGTTTAAATTGGAAAACTTATTTATGGCAGTTAACATCAACATTTTTGATTGTTTTGCCGATTACGAGATTGTTTTACAAAATTACTGTCAAAGGGCGTAAAAATGTGCCAAAAAGACGCATAATCGTTGCTCCGAACCACATTTCATATTTTGACCCGCACCTTTCTTTCACGGCGGTGCCCCGTCCTATGACTTTTATGGCGAAAAAAGAATTGTTTGAAACAAAAATGAGGGACGCAATCCTTTCATTGGGGGCGTTTTCGGTAAATCGTGAAAAACTCGAAATTGCAACAATCCGCTCCGTAAAAGATATTTTCAAAACAAAAAATTGGCATTTGTGCATTTTCCCTCAAGGCGGTATCAGAAAAGACAGAAAAATTCACGACATCAAAGGCGGATTTGTGGCTATTGCAAAAATGGCTAAAAGCGACATTCTCCCCGTCGGAATTACCGGTACGGAAGAAATAAAATGGGATATTTTCCATCGTGGTCATATCAAAGTCAATATCGGAACTCCGATTTCTTGGGAATTGAGCGAACAGGAAATTATCGATCAATGGTGTGAACAAGTTGCAAACCTTACAGGTTACGAAAATGCAAATCACGCAGAAGAAAAAGTTGAGCAACCCATTTAATTAAAATATTTCTCAAAAAAACCGCCTGATTTCAACAATCGAGCGGTTTTTTGATGTTCAATTTTTCAGGGAATTAATCTCCCAAAATGTAATTCAAAATAGTTCTTACGCCAACGCCTGTCGCACCTTTCGGGTTTTCGAGAACTGCATTGTCGATAACCGAAGTACCTGCGATATCGATGTGAGCCCAAGGTGTTTCGCTGTCAACGAAATTTTGGAGGAACAAGGCTGCGACTGTTGTTCCGCCGCCTCTTGCACCCGAGTTTTTCATATCGGCAACATCGCTCTTGAGAGTGTCAAAATATTCGGGATACATCGGCATTTCCCAAAGTCTTTCGCCGTTTTCGTCACCGCATTTAATCAATTTTTTAACGAGTTCGTCATTGTTGCCCAAAATACCTGAAGCGACGCTTCCCAAAGCGACCATACAAGCACCTGTAAGTGTTGCTATATCAATGATAGCGTCAGGATTGAGTTGTTGAGCATAACAAAGTGCATCGGCAAGAGTCAATCTGCCTTCGGCGTCTGTGTTGTCGATTTCGATTGTTTTGCCATTCATTGCCGTTACAATGTCGCCTTGTTTGTACGATGAACCGCTCGGCATGTTTTCGCAAGCGGCAATCAATGCGTGAACTTCAACATTCGGCTTGAATTTTTTGATGTTTCTCATAATCGAGAGAACCGCTGCTGCACCTGACATATCGTCTTTCATTGTAAGCATTGAACTTGCGGGTTTCAAGTTCAAACCGCCCGCATCAAACGTAATACCTTTACCGATAATAACGATTTTTTTCTTCGCCTTTTTCGGCATATATTCCATGTGAATAAATCTCGGCGAATGGGCACTACCTTGTGCAACTGCTGCAAATGCACCCATTTGCATATTTTCGATATCAATTTTTTCATAAATTTTGACTTCGTCCAAATCCAAATCTTCCGCAAGGTTAGCAAGGTATGCGGGAGTAACGTTTTGAGCAGGTTCGTTAATCAATTCTCTTGCATAATTAATTGTGTCGCCGATTAACAAACCTTTTTCAAATCCGACAACTGCTTTATCGTAATTTTTCTTGTCAAATTCAGCAATAGTGAATGTTTCTACTGCGGGTTTAACATCTGATTTATACTTATCAAATGAAAATCCGCCAATCATCGTGCCTTCAACGATAACTTTTGCACAAGCGGCGGGGTCAAATCCTGCACAACCTGCACCGTGGAGCATTGAAACAACATTTTTAACATTTTCCATTGTTTTGACTTTTTGGATAACTTTCGATGCCAAAACACGAAGTCTGTTGAGTGTAAATTCATCTCTTTTACCCAAGCCGACAATCAAAACTTTTGTCAAAATTTTATGATTCGGAACGGGAAGAACATACATTTTGCCAAATTCACCCGTAAAACGTTCTTTTTTGATGACAAAATCAGAAATAACGTTCGACAATTCCTTGTCAACCGCACCTGTTGCCCCTCCGGGGAGAGTTGTTCCCTCGAATAAATTTACAATCAATAAATCCGATTTAATCTCCGTCACTGAGATTTGTTTGATTTTGAAGTTCATTATTGCTCCTTTTAACTGTTATATTTGGTCATTAATCGTTCCACCCACTCAAAAATAAACGAAATCTCATAAGGTTTCGGCAAATATAAATCTGCCCCCGAATTTAAAATCGAGTCTTTATCATGAATGACCGATGTCATTATTATATTTGAATTTTTAAATCTTGCATCTTTTTTAAATTTCCGACATATTTCAAAATCGGCAATCTCGTTCGCACCGCCTGCATCAAGAATTATTACCGACGGAATAAAATCATCTGTCGCTTCCTCAAATTTATTAATCGTTTTAACCTCGAAACCACGCATCTTCGCCCCTGTTTCAAGCAAAAACGAAAGTGCATAATCAGGCTCTAAAATCAACAATTTGGCATTATAATCCTTTAACTCAACCGAATTTTCCGCAACAAGTTTCGGGCGGTCGTAAATATAAGAGGACGTTTTGTTCGCCTCGGCAATGTTTTTTACCGAAATAAGCGAGTGCAAAGCCTGCTTCAAGCCTCTGATTTTTCGATATTCATTAGAAATTATCCCGATACTTATCGAAACAAGATTGATTTTTCTGTTCGGCATATCATCGCCATAAAGCGTTATGAAGCCTTTTTCGGCATCTTCCGTCGAATAAAATTTCCTCGCCGCAGAATTAAACCCGTTGACCAAACCTTTCGCAATCGTTTCCGCCTTCAAAGGAGTTGTGATTACCAAAAATTCGCCGTCTGCCGTAATGCCGACAAAGTCGTCACCGAGGGCTTTTTGGGCAATTGCACCGAAAGTCTGTTTCATTTTTTCCGCCGCAAGTTCGCCGTAAATTTCCTTATACTGCTCAAAATTATTTATCCCAATTAACATTGCAGCCCAAATTTTATCAGAATTAATCACTCTTTTAAAATATTTAAAAGAAATTCTTTGGTTTGCAAGTCCTGTTACAGAGTCCGTTTCCGTTTCAAAATGACGTCTTAAATGTGCCTGAATCCTTGCCAAAAACTCGCTCGAAGCAATCGGTTCACTCATAAAATCGTCTGCTCCGAAATTCAAAGCGTCAACCCTATCCTGCATGTGGCTCGATTTCGACAAAACAACAATAACGGGACGAATGGATTTGCAATGTTCTCTAATCTTTGCAATAGCCGTTTTTTCGCTTATTCCGTCAGAAATCACAACCAAATCAGGCTCAATCTCGGGAAACATCATCTCCGCAACCGTCAAATCCGATGCGAGATAAACGCTTATACCCGCATTCTCAAGCGTACGTTTGTTTTTGAGTGCTTGCTCTTTTCTGTTGTCAATTATCAAAACTGCTTCTTGCATTATTTCATCTTCGCCTTAACATCGTCGCCGATTTCCGCAATCGGGAATTTTACCTCAAACACTGTCTTTTCGCCTTTTGAATAAGTGCAAATCGTGCCATTCATTCTCTCAACAAGAGTTTTTGTCAAAAACAAGCCAAGCCCCGAACCTTGCGTTTTTTGCGTTAACGGGGTAGAAAGTCTTGTAAATTTTTCAAAAATTCTGTCCTTATCTTTTTCGTCAATAATGGCACCGACGTCAGAAACTCTTATGATTACAGACTTATCGTCCTGTGCGATTTCAACATCAATATCTGTGTTTTCGTTGGAATATTTGTGAGCATTTTCAACAATATTCAAAATTATCTGTTGAAATTTATCCGTATCGACCAAAATTTCGCTCAAATTTTTTGCAACTTTAAAATTAAAATGATTTTTTGAACTTTGAGCGGCAATAAGTTTAACGGAATTTTCCACAAACGGAGCAATATTAACCCTTTTCAAAACCAATTTTTCGACATCGTTCTTTGAAACGGCAAGCAAATTTTCGGTCAATTTAATCAACCGATTTGCCTGCTCTTTAATTATTAAAAGGAACTTTTGCTTTTGCTCCTCGGTAAGCCTGTCGCCCGATGTCAAAAGCGTATCTGCAAACCCTCTTATACTCGTCAACGGAGTTCTGAGTTCATGGCTGACCGTCGAAATAAAATCCGCCTGAACAGCCTGCAAACTTTTTTGTTCCTTTTCGTTCATAATTGCCTGATTTTATGTATTTTCGTTTGTGTCTTGATTTTCCGTATCATTGACAGTTGCCGCAATCGGAGCACCCGTAACACGTTCCAAATTAGCCGCCGCAATGTTATAATTCATCAAGTTTGAATAATATTCAAGTTGTGCTTTGCGGTAAGTATTTTCAGCATCTTTGAGTTCAACCGCATCGCCAAGACCGACTTTATATCTGCCGCTTGCAAGGTCGTATTGCTCTTTCGCCTGCATCATAGCGAGTTGTGAAACGGGAATTGAATCTTTTGCGTTTTGCAAGTCGATATACGCCTGTTTAACTTCGAGGTAAACCGATTGTCTTGTGTTTTCCAAGTCTGCAACGTCTTTATTTGCAGTCGCTTTCGCTTCATCAACCTGTTTCTTTAACAACAATCCGTTAAAGTTGCTGTAAGATAAATTTCCGCCGAATTGATAACCCGTATCTTTTCCGGGGTTTCTTCCGCCGTATTGGAATGATGCAAATGCGTTCAAATCAGGCAAGAATGCTCTTTTTGATGCTTTAACCAAAAGTTTTGACGCATCAGCCTTTTTCTTCGCTGCCAAATATTCCGGACGAGTTTCAAATGCCGTATTCAACATATCATTCAAAGCAACCTCGTACGTTCTCGTTTCAAGGTTTTCGTCAATTGCATAATTTTCAAATTCGGGTTGACCGATTGCATTGTTTACGCTCGCATAAGCAAGTTTTACCGTGTTCTTCGACTTGATAAGGTCAAGTTTCGCCTTTCCAAGATTGTATTCTGCCGTCAAAACGTCGATTTTCGCCTTCGTACCTATTCTGTAAAAAGCATTTGCCTGTTCAAGGTGAACTTGAAAATCGTGTACGGAATCTGCCATAACTTTTTCTTGTTGCATAGCGTAAAGCAAGTTATAGTAAGACTTTTTGACATTATAAATAACATCGTTGATGCTTTTTTGAACATTATCTTCCGATGCTTCATAAGTCTTTTTCGCAATATCAGCCTCAGCCTTTGTTTTACCGAAATCAAACAATTTCATATTTGCTGAAACAGTCGGCAAATAGAACATATTGTAAGTTTGCGACGGAGGTGAAAATGACGTTACAAGCATATCATTTCTTGAATACTCAGCACCCACGCCTATTCTCGGGAAATATGCCGACCACGCTTGTGCAATTTTCGTCTTGTAAATTTCAGCAGAACTTTTTGCCGAAACGATTGACGGGTGACTTGCAAGTGCGATTTTAACGCAATCATCAACCGTCACAATCTGACCGACTTGCTCGTTTGCAACTTCTGATTGATATTCTTCTTTTTTGAGAGATGCGTTGATTTTGTCCGCAATTGACTTTGCCGAGTCGATTTGAGTTGCATTTTTTGAACTGTTCTTCAAATCTTCTTTCATACCGTCAACATTGGGCAAAGTTTCCGACTTGACGTCGGATTTTGCACCTTCAACCGTATTATCGGTTTGCTCTTGGATTGCAACCTTTTCAAGTTTTTCCGTTGTTTTATTTTCATTCGCCACAGTCGGTAACATTACCGCCAATGACAATATTAATGTTGTTATAAGTTTCTTATTCATATCTTCCTCGAAGAATTTTTATTTTTGTTCACTATCAATATTTTGATGTCTTTTTTTTCTTTTTTCCATAACTTTATTTACGTAATTTTGAACAACTACATAGAAAGCAGGAGTCAAGACCGTACCTAACGTACCTGCGGCAATCATACCGCCGAATACTGTTGAACCAACCGAAATACGGC
>CAKVJR010000007.1 GCA_934754855.1 uncultured Candidatus Melainabacteria bacterium | reverse complement strand
GCCTTGCCTGTGACAGGGTTAAATTCCAAATTCTCGTTGCTACCAGTCATTTTCGGGTTTGCATGCCTGTTTAAAATTTTCGAATTTTGGCTCACCGTGAGCATCAACTCCTCAACGAGCGATTTGCAACGCACATAGTCACTTTGACCAAAATATTCATCACTCTCAGCGGTATTTTTTACAGGAAAAATCAAAAATCCGTCCCAAACGTCTGAAAAATCATCAAATGCAGGAATTTCAAGTTCGCTTTCAACGTCCAATTTTTCCGTAAAATTTCCATTTCTAAAAAGCCACAATTCGTTCTCAACAGAGCCTTTGCGGTGTTTTTCGATAAGTTTAAAATTGTACTGTTTTCCGTTCACAAACTCCGACAACGTGTTAATCAAAATATGTCCCATAACGTGGTTAATATTGCCTTTTTTGAAAACAGGAAACCACGTAGCGGGCGAAACAGAGGAGATTTCGACTCCATATTCGCCAAAACAAACCTTGAATAAACCGTTTCCGAACCTTGAAACATCAACATAAACTTCTTTCAACACGGAAAGAAAATTATTTTGCTTTTCAATTTTATCCCAAACAGCCTGAAAAGACCCGTTAACATTGAGATACAGACCTTGATTTGTAAGCAGATTTTTGTAAAAATCCGTCATTGCAAAAAACAAATTAAGTTCGACAAAAGTCTGTGCCGTTGTTGAATCAAGCGGATATTTTGCACAAATTTTCGCATAAGTTTTAGCAAATGCCGTTTTAAAATTTCCATCGTACATATCACGAAAGAGGTCATAGTTCAAAAGTCTTGCAACAGTAACGTTATCAAGATTTAACTTTTTATTTTGTTGAACGATATTAAAATCGGTAATCATATTTTTTCCTTTATTTTGAAAATACAAACGCCAAAATTATTTAGGTCGAAGCCTTTGCTGCGAGTTCTTTTGCGGTTGAATTGAAATCGACATCAATTAATTTTGCTTTTGTTCCGCCGAATTTGTATGCGGTATAGACACCTTTGCCCTCGAATGTGTAGGTTGCAAAGTCGCCCTCTACACCGTTTATCGGCATTGCGGTAACTTTTGCCTTGTAGATACAAATGTGGCAATCACCGCCCGTAATGCTGTCTGTGCCGTCGATTTTGGCTTGAAGTTGAAAATAATCCGGCTTGTCACCGTCACCCAAACTAAAAGTTGCAGATTTGCCGTCGGTTGCGGACGAAACAGAACCGCCGCTGAGGGCTGAAAGCACGTCAAGACTTAATTCTGCGTATTCGGAGGTGAATGAAACCGCTTTAATTTTTGATGCGACTGCCAAAGTTTTTTCGTCGCCCGTCAATTCTTTTTCATCAATATCAAAAGTTACCGAAAGTTGTCTGATACCGGGGACATCGACGCCTGAACCGACGGTGAATTTTTCCGAACTGTCTTCCGTAATCGGGAAAATTTTGAGGTCATTTATGCCTAAAAGTGCTGTCTTTCTTGAGATTGTCATAAAATCCTTCTTTCTTATCTTTTATGTATAATTTTCAAATCAAATGAAAAAACGTGTCTGCCATTTTTCTCTTTTTCCTTGTAATACGGGGGTTGCAAAGGTTTTATCAACATCATTTTTCCATTTACACAGAGAGGTTTTTCGTATTGTTTTGGCGGAGCGAAATAGTCAAAAACAGTATTTGCAAGCATTTCAGCCTCTTTCATCGACTTATTTTTGACAATGACCGAAATCGTCGTTTTCCTTGCAATATCACTAAATTCGCCGCCTTTGCATTGGAGAATTAACTTTTTCATATCAGTCAAAAAATCGTCGAAATTAAAAGCGATTTCTTCGCTTGAAACGGCGTTTTTTTCCACCAAAAATTCTTTTAAATCGTTGAGAATTGTCATAATAAAAACACCTCTCTGAGCATTAATTTGCCGTCAAAATCCTTGTAGTTGTTGACTTGTATGACTTTGAAATTATTTTCGTCATAAGAAATTATGTCGCCGACCCGAACCTCGTCCAAACAGAACAAACGGGCGGGCATTGTTTTTTGAGAAGATGTGGCTATCGAATCGTTTTTGACCGCAAATTCAAACTTACAATTAATCGACTTAATTTCAGAAATAGTCGGAACGTCGTATTCATCAACATCTTGAACCGATTTCAAAACGGCAGTATCATTTAGTAAATGTTTTAACATTTTTCCTCACAATCAACGAATATCGTAGTTTTTGACCGTCCATTTCAACACAAAATTAAGAGCCTCATTTGAAATAAGCACCCCCAAATTATTTCGGTCAAAATAATGAACGGAAGTATTGCCCAAAGTCACTGAGGACACACCGTTTTGGCGATTTTGGTCATGTGTTGAGGGGAATAAAATTGCGAAGGCTTCTTCCATAACCGCATTTTGAATATCTGCGGGCAATTCAGGGAAAAAATCACGAGGAAATTCCAATTTTTGAGAGGAAGATTTTTTATTTCCGACAAAATTAAAATTATTGATTTTCATTGTTGCAAAAATCAAAGCCTGTTCTTTTTTCAACTCGGATAAATCTTCCCAACCCTCGGAATTAGGGCGATTTTTAAAATATGAATCGGCGGTTTCAACCGACACAAAAGAGTTTTCATATAAAATAATTGTCATTGTAAAATCCTTTAAGAAAAGCCCGACGAAAGTCGGGCGGGGAAACAATAGTGCCATAAGCACGGGATAAAAACTTTTGTAAGCCCGCACCCCGCAAGGATTTGCGAGGCACAGGCGGCAAATAAATTATACAGAAGGAGTTGTTGTAGTTTGAGCAGGTTTCAAAACCGCAAACGGATATCTTGATGTTGAACCACGTCTGTTTACGGGGTTTGCGACCTGAATACCCAATCTCATTACACATCTGAGGGCAACCATATCCTGTTGAGCGAGGTTGTAAGCGATTGAGCCGTCAGTGTTTTGAATAATTGCCTGATCAAGGACTTTATAAGTCAAATCTTGTCTGATTGAGTAAACCGCTTTGCTGAAATCGCCTGCAATCATTAAGGCTTTAGTCAAATCGAACACACCGCCTTTATCATCGTAAACGAGTTGTCTGCCGACCAAAGTATTCGGCACTTCGCTTGTCAATGCGGGCATATAGAGCAATTGCCCGTTTTTGTCACGCAAACTGCGGAATTTCGCTTCCATTGTTCCGTCTGCGAAAAATCCCGAAACTCTGAAGCCGTTAGCCTCAACCTTAGCCATCAAGCCGTTTTCGCCGATAATATCTTCAGCAACATCACTTCCTGTGCCCAAAGTTACATAATTTCCTGCAGCGATTGCAGCGGGAACGATTGCAGTCGGATATGAATCGGGTTTATTAACGCCGAAGAAAATCGCTGAATCGATTGCGACACCGAATGCTTCGACGATTTGAGGTTTCAAAGCAGCCCAAATATCATAACTTGAATCGTCCAAAACAGCCTCAGGAATTGGGATTATAACCGCAATCTCTTCTGCCGTGAGGGTTAATTTTCCCCATTCGGCGTTAGTTGTTTTTTTGAGGGCGGTATCGCCGTTCAAGAAGTAAGCGTTGGGCAAAGAAGCCGCAATCGGCAAAGTTTGTTGCTTTGCACTCATATTCGGCAATTGCTTGAACATACTGAGAGCAGCCGAAGCGACAGGCATATTTTGTATAATTTCATTTGAAACGTCAACGGGGATAAGTGCATCAGCGTTGGTTCTTGAGATATAAAGTGCGTCTTGTGTCATTTTTAATCCTTTCTAAATTAGCGTCCGAGGGCGGAGCGAATGTAATTGTTCATTTGCTGTGAAGTCGTGTAATTAGAGGCTTTTCCGCCTCTAAACGAAAATCCGTGACGAGTTTTTTCATTTTTAAACAAAAACGGATTTTCATTTTTATAAACCTTCAAAAAACCGTCTATATCCTCACAATCCGCAGGAATTTCGGACAAAACCAATTTCGGTTTCAAACAGCCGATTTTGTCGAGTTTATGTAAAATTTCACCCTCAAATTTTTGTTTTGTTAAATTTTCAATTTGATTTTTTGCCTCGTCAAAATTCTGTTGAAGCACCGTTTTTTCTTCGTTTGAGGCATTCAATGCCGTACGATATTTCGCACATTCTCTGTGTAGTTTTGCAACTTCAGAATTTTGAGAAACGTTTTTTTGAGCCGCAGGCTCGTTTTTTTCAACCTCGGGTTGAATTTCCGAAACATCGGAAACAGTCAATTCTTCTGTCATTAGGACTCCTTTCAGACAATAATATTTTTAAAGCAAACCCGCATAATCAGCGGATTAGAGCATTCTTTTTATGCCGTTCAAAAAATTAATACAATCTTCCGTCTGCTTGGTTTGCAAAAATTTTTCCTTTTGTTTTTCATATTTGGCAAACGAAATCAGGGAAAAGCAAAGTTTTTTCGGCGTTGCAGCCCAAAATTCCTCATCGCTCCACAAAAGATATTTGCGAGCAAGTGCGTAATTTCCCTCAAAATCATAGAAATCAGAACCTTTTGTAGTCCTTTGATACTTTGGATTAATTGCTTTCAAATCGTCCAAAAACCGCACCATATCAGGCAAAAGATTTTTAAAATGCACCTTGAAAACCGCAAGTTGCTCAAGAGAAATTTCTTTTTCTTTTGAAAGCGACTTTCTCACTTTTTCAACACCGACACTTCCATGATGTTTAAATACCGAAAACGCAATCAATTCGATAATTTCCGAGCCTGACAAATTATTTTTAAATAAAAATCTGTCAAAAATTTCAAAAAATCCGATTCCTAAAACCGTTTCCAAAATATCAATCGACTTGTGGTCAAAATCGCATTCGTAAAAATCGCCGTCAACAGTGACGATACAAGGAAAATTACAAATATTGTTTTTCATTTTAAATTCCGTTTACCGCATATTTCAAATTTGCATTATTATATTTGATATTTTCGGCTGTAATGCTCGCCAACAGTGACTTATTCTCGAGCAAATATCGTTGCACGTCTTTTGAATCCCACGCCTTGACGTTGAAATTATTGACAACGACATTTTTTCTGTCGGTTTGATTGTTATATGCAACATTTTCAGCAGGACTCAAAACTCTTTCACCACCTTTTAAAACAGATAAATATTCACCTGTTCCGGGGAGCGAATAGCCCGTCCCCGAAGGAATTACACCGCCTGAGTGATGAGAAGACAACATTGAGCCGAAAAGCCCCGAGAAAAATCCGCCACCGAAGAAACCCGCCCCGCTAATTGAGTTAGACAGGGCGTTTCCTGTTGTTGTGGAGATAAGTCCGTTCATAATTGCATCTTGTACGGCTTTTATGAAATAATTTCTCAAATCATTCAAAACACCTTTCATAATATCACCGAAATCCTTTGTCCCATCTATCATTTCGCCTATGGCAGAATTGAAAATTCCGGCAAGTTTATCCGAATCAGATGACAAAGAATTTGCACATAAAGATGCCTCTTGATAAGTATCAACAAGGCTTTGAGCCATTTCAACATTTTGAGAATTAACACTCGCTAACCGACTCGTAGCATCTGTCAAATTTTGAACAGTCTGCATTGTCGTTTTAATTTGACTGATTTCCTCTTGATAAGCCGATTTTGCCGATTTTGCAGTGTCATTTAATTTCACCATCACGGACGAAACTCTTTCTAAATCGGATTTGCTCTTTCTCATTTCCGAAAAAAAATTCGCCCATTCATTTTTCCTATCTCGTTTCATAAAAACCTTTCATTTTTACCTTAAACGTTATGGCTAAAGCATTTTCACAATTAACACAAATAGTGTTATTTCGATTTAAAAGCAAATAACACATATAGTGTTTTATTTAAGCCACAATAACAAATCACGAAAAACAGTAACACTATTCGTGTTTTCACTTGCAATTATTAACTAATATCCGATAATTCTTTTAGCAAAGTGTGATTCATAAAAAGTTATCGCATATCTTGTTTCGTCCATTGTGTCGTCGTTTTCTTTTACGGGGACATCGTCCTCATAGCGGGACTTTTCGTCCTCTGACGGGTAGCGATAAATTTTAAATTCACGAAGAGTATTTTTGCACCTGTCGGAGTTTATGATTAGTTTGTCGTAATTTATCAACCCCCGCAAAACTGAGATACTGTCTTGCAAACGAGGTTTTTCTTCGTAAATAATCATATTTGGAAGAGCCTGTCTGAGTTTGTGATTTTGCTCAGGGCGGGCATTATCGGCATTCAGGAACCTGAAATATCTGCCATATTCTTTTTGTTTATCGTTAATCCAACGAATAACATCGACTTCATTGAGTTTTGAGCCGTAAAGTTCATCGATTTTATAATAGACTTTATTTTTGGTAAATCCGTATAAACCGCATGATAGCGGGTGATTCCAACCCCAATCAAGTCCTAAAAAATATTCGATGAAATCATAATTTGCAATTTTTTTGAGAATTTCATCGTGGAAACAGGTATGTTTGATTGTCGAAAAAGTGTCATAGACAAGTCCATCTGCAATAACCCAAAGCCCTTTTATTTTGCGGGCTTCAAACACTCCTCGATAGAGTTTTTTTTGATTTTCGATAAAGGTTTTCGACAAATTCAAATTATCTTCCATCGTAAAATGGAAATAGTCAAAAACGCTTTTTACATCAGGGTTTTCGTCGAGAAAGGGCTTAATTTTTTCAACATAGAGCCAATGGTTGGGGCTTTCAGGATTGCTGTCAGCGACGAGCCTTGCCCGTTCGGAAGTTAAACGGCTGAGTGCCATATTATAAAAGGAGTAGTGGTGTTTCGGGAGTTCGTTTGCGTACCAGAAATCCCAAGTCCCGCCTTGGATTGCGGCATCGCTGTCGGATTTTCCGCCCCCTGTTACAAAGCAGGAATAATTTTTGCCCCAAAGTTTTATGTCGAGTTCGCCCGATTGAGAATTATATTTGCAAGTTGCACCGTGATAATTTCTCAAATAGGGCAAAAGTTCAGTCAATACATTGTTTCGGACGGTTGACTTTGAATAGCCCGAAAAAACTTTCAAATAATCATTACCGATATAAGAAAAAATTTGAGGGATTTTATAAATGACAGAAAGCGTTTTGCCCGAGCGGGCTGCACCGTCACAAAGTGTAAAAAACTTCATATTTTCGGGCTTTTTGCTCAAAAACAGCCTGTGTTTTTTTCCGTATTTAGATTTTGTCCAATCAATCGGCATCGTCGTCACCGTCCGCCATTTTTTCAAGGCTTGAAAGATAAGCCTTTTGCACCTCAAGAGGAAGCATACCGTCAGTTTTCGCCTCTTTAGAACTGCTGCTCATTGCTTTTCTTTCCTCAGGAGTTGCGAGGATTTTGTAAAGGGCGATTTGCAGTGTGGGAGTAGTGCTTTCATACCATTTTGCACGAAGTTTCTGCTTAATCATCGTTCGATTGCTTTCGATTGCATCTTTGATTGCATCAGACTTGTCGAGTCCGTAAACATAAAATGTTGATTTTGAAAAAGGTAAAAGTGCAATCAAATCGTTAACAAACAACAGTTTGTAATCCGAAATCAAAGAAAGACAGTCGTTTACAAGTTTTTTGTATTCCGTTTTCTTTATCGGCAATTTTTTCTTTTTTTCAGCCATACAATCCTCAAATTTTTTGATAATGTGTTACAACCTCGCCTAAAATTTCGGTTTTGTTGTTAAAATTTTTCCGCAATTGAACATAAACGGGCTGATTGTTTTCATCAAATCTGCGAGTTTTTCGAAAATCGCCATAATAAAAATTTTCACCCGATTTTGTGCCTTGAGAAACCGTTTCAAGATAGCGTTTTCTTTGTGAAATCGCCTTTTCATAAGCCCTGTCGGCTTTTCTGCCTCTGCAGTCTTTTGCCTTTATATCATAATTTCTATCCTGTTCAATTAATCTCGAAACAGCCGTCGCACAGTTCGGACAATGACCGTATTCCAAGCAACGGTAAAGTTTGCCCCGAGTAGGCAACAAAATTTTTTCGGCAGCATAGAATTGCCTGCCGCAACAAGATAACATTACTAACCCCTCCTTCAAAAATCAGTTCGCCAGTTTTCACGCCTGTTTAGGACTTATGTGAACCTTTTGAACCCAAAGGCTGATTTTAATATAGCAGTTATTTTTCCACACTGCAAATCTGTTGTATAACACAAATAACAAGTGAAACAAAAAAGATGAATTGTAAATATTTTGTTACATTTGGACTTTTCTGCAACCTTTAACAATAGCCAAAAACGCACACTATGATTAGTTTTTCAGACTTCAAACAATCAAGAACGCTTATTACTTCTAAAAGTGAACAAATTTTTATCTTTTTCGTTTTACAAAGTGTCAGAGGAAAAAATTATGACGGAAAAATGTACAAAATACGAAGCATACTCAATGTTTGCAAGCGAAAAGGACTTTTTTGACCACTTGCAAGATTGTGATGATTGCAAAAAAGAGTTTGAAAAAGAACTCCGCTTATCCGCACTGATACAGGATTCGGCACCAACATACAGGGCAATGGCGAAAAAAAATAACGCAAAAAAATTGATGTGCAAAATTGCCTGTGTGCTTGTATTGTTCACATCAGTCGGTGTCTTTACAGGCTTTGAAGTCAAGCAGCATCAGCGTTTTAACAATTTTGTAAAGGCTAACACAGAAACCTCTGTTATCTCTCAAGACGGGCTTCCCGTGGACGATTATGGATTTTTCGACTACAACTAAGGATTTCCGGCTTGAAACAAATTATCGATAATTACAAAAGTAGCGTAAAGGCAATAATAAAGAACCTTACAGGCAATCCAAACGAAGATTTGGAGCAAGAGGTTTTCGTTCGAGTATGGAAAAATCTCGGCAAATACGACGAAAACGGCAAATTCCGCCAATGGATAAGCACGATTACCTCAAATATTTGCAAGGATTACCTAAAATCGGCATACAACCGCTATTCATCGATGTTTGCACCCGATGACGAAACGGCGAATTTACCCGATAACAAATGCGACCTCTCCGAAGTTTTTGAACAAAAATTAAGAAGAAAAAAAGTCGCAAAAGCAATTCTTGAACTTCCCCAAAAACTCCAAGAATCAATCGTACTCTACGAAATTGACGGTTTGGATTATCAAGAAATTGCAGAAAAATTAAATTGCCCGTTAGGCACTGTAAAATCAAGAATTTTCAAGGCAAGACAGGCACTTTACGAAAAATTACAAGACGTCTTATAAAAAAACCGACAAAACAAAAAAGAGAGAAACGCCAAGCAAGACATGTGTTTAGCGTAAAAAAGAAAGGCTAAAAATGAAAAAATCACTTTTATTAACTTCGACTTTACTTCTCGCAATGCTTTTTAATGCACCCGCTTTTGCGGAAGAAGATAAATTGGCAGATGCAGGCTGCGACTTCAGAATGCCGCCTATGCACCGTGAAATGCCCAAATTGTATGACAAAAACGGCAAAGAATTGACAACTCCACCGAAAAAAGGTCAAAAGGTTTATGATGCAAAGGGAAACGAACTTCCACCCCCGCCGAAAATGGACAAGAAAATGCCCCCCAAGCCCGAACTCAATTTGACAGAGGCTCAAAAGGCTCAAATGGATAAAATACGTGAAATGTCCAAAAAAAAAATGAAGCCGATTCGCAAACAAATCCATGATTATCAAAATCAAATCTGGGAAATCAAAGAGAATGACGCTCTTTCTTGCGAACAAAAAAGAGAGCAAATCCAACCGATTTTTGAAAAAATCCAAAAATTGCAAAATCAAAAAAATGAAATCCGAAAGGCTGACATGGAACAATTTGAGTCACTTTTGACCAAGGCTCAAAAGCAAAAACTTGAGCAGTTCAAAAAAACTCACAAGCCGCCAATGAAGCCTCGCCACCCGCATCACCCGATGCCCGTATTCCCCGATTAAAAACAATTTTACACTGTCACCATAGACATCAATCCCCCGAAAATTAACATTTTCGGGGTTTTCTTTCGGCTAAATTCGTGCGATAATCAAAAAATGAATCAAATACCCGACAAAAACGACTCAAACGCAATGAAATCAATGTTTAACGATATTGCAAAAGATTACGATTTTTTGAATAACATTATGACTTTTTTCTTGCAAAAATCAATAAAACGGATATCCACAAGAAGCCTAAAGTTCAATCACTGCAACGTTTTAGACCTTTGCACAGGAACAGGCGACATAGCAATAATGCTTGCTCAAAAATATCCGACCGCAAAAATTACCGCTCTCGATTTTTCACCTGAGATGTTGAAAATTGCAAGCCGAAAAGCAAAAAATTATGACATAAATTTTATCGAGGGAAACGCAATGAATATGCCGTTTCAAGACAATTCATTCGACCTCTGCACAATTTCTTTCGGGTTGAGAAATCTTCCTAATATCAACTCCGCCCTTAGCGAAATTTTCAGAGTTCTAAAAAAAGACGGCGAAATTCTTATTCTCGATTTGGGCAAACCGACCTTGAAATGGCTATATCCGTTGATTTTGGACAAAGTAATTCCACAACTTGGCAAAATATTTCACAAAAATAAATTTCCTTATCAATATCTTGTTGAAAGTCAAAGGGATTATCCATCACCGCAAAAATTAGCAAAACTTTTGCAATCAGAGGGATTTACCAATATAAAAATCAGAAATTTTCTTTTCGGCACAATATCCGCTCTGACTGCAAAAAAGTCTTAAATAATATGCTCTTTAATCGCTTTAACCGCCGCCTGAACTCTATCATCGACACACAATTTTTGCAAAATGCTGCAAACGTGAGCCTTTGCAGTGTGAACACTGACGATTAACTCTTTCGCAATCTCAGTATTGCTTTTTCCTTGAACAAGATGTTTCAAAACCTCAAGTTCACGGTCAGTCAACTGAGCCCTTGCATCAGAAACGTCGGCACAGGGCAATTCCGCAATATTTTCGGGTTTCGGGAACAAATCCAACGCCGCTCTTGCGACAGTCGCATCAATCCAACAAGCACCTTTTGCCACGTTCAAAATCACTTGCGACAAAACATTCGGGTCAATGTCTTTAAGGCAATATGCACAAGCCCCCGAACCGAGTGCGGCAACAACTTCTTCGCCTCTCTCATGCGAAGTCAAAATAATAACATTCGTATCGGGCGAAATATCTTTCGTCCGTTGAGTTGCCTCAAGCCCGTTCATTCCGGGCAATCCCAAATCCATCAACACTACATTCGGTTTTTCTCTTGCGATTATCTCAAGCCCCGTCACCGCATCTTCCGCCTCGCCGACAACATTGATATGCTCAAATTCGTTCAGCGTCGAGCGTAAGCCGATTCTCGTAAGTTTGTAATCCTCGATAATAACTACACTAACCTCATCTGTTACAGTTGCATTCATATTTTTCTCCGTTTCAAATTTATAACAGAATAATAATCCTTTTAATGCGGGCATTGATTGGTCTGAAAGATAGTCCACTTAGGCTATAAATTCGAGACCAGTTCGCTTATCATGTAAAAAGATCCTGTTATTATCATAAGATTTTTTTTACAAGAAAAATTTAACATATTTGCGGTTTTATCAAATTTTTGAAATTTAATTTTATATTCGGGATTAATTTTTTCAAAAATTTTTTCGGCAGAAACAGAGTTCGGATTGTCAAACTGATTTAGAAAAACCTCGTCACCCTCTCGAAACAAGGTATTTACAACTTTATCATATTCTTTTGTTGACAAGCAGCCATAAATCCATGTTCTGTGAGAGTTCGGAAAATAAAAATCCAAATTTTTTCGCAACATAATCGCCGCATCGGCGTTATGAGAACCGTCAACAATTCTGTTCAATTTTTTATCATACTGAAATCTTGCGGGGATAAAAGCGGTATTTAGTGCCGTATTTATTGACTTTTCAGTTATATTTAAACCTTTTTTCGTCAATTCTTCGGCAATTTTCAAAACCAAAGACAAATTTTGACGTTGATGCAAGCCCAACAAAGCAAATTCGTGCTTTTCACCGTCAAAAACCGCATAATTTACGCCATTTTCAAAAAAAATATCCACATTTTTATCAGCAAAAACAACTTTGGATTTTTTTTCGCTCGCAACCGCCGAAATCGTTTCCCTGCCAAGGTTATCGAAATTCACGACACATTCGGTATCAGTTTTTAAAATTCCCGCTTTTTCAAACGCAATTTTCTCAATTGTATCACCAAGTCTGTCCTTATGGTCAATCGATATCGACGTGATTGCCGTCAAGACAGGATTTTCGACAACATTTGTCGCATCAAATCTTCCGCCCAATCCTGTTTCTAACACGACAAAATCTACCTTTTTATCGCAAAAATACCGAAACGCTGCCGCCGTAAGGATTTCAAACTCAGAAAGGTCAAGGGCATTCACCTTTCCCAATTTTTCAATTTCAGAAACGTACCGAACAAAATCCTCGTCGGCGATATCTTCTCCATTAACCTTAAAACGCTCGTTATACTTGAAAATATGGGGACTTGTATATAATCCGACCGAATAGCCCGATTGTTTTAAAATTTCCGCCGTAAGCGTACAAACAGAGCCTTTTCCGTTTGTTCCCGCAACGTGAATGATTTGCAAACGGTCTTGAGGGTTTCCGCAAAGTTCCAAAATGGCAGAAATCCTTTCAAGTCCTAATTTTATGCGGAATTTTCCGCTTGAATGTAAAAATTTTTCGGTATTTGAGTAATTTGAGGTCATTTTATAATAGAGATAAGGTTTTCGATAATTTCTTGTTTTGCCTGCGGTCTTGAATTCATATAAGCCGCTTTCGACATTTTTTTGACGTAATCGGGGTTATTGACGAGCGATTTGACGAGTTCGAGCATTCTTTCACGCTCAAAATCTTTGTCCTCACAATAAAGTGCAAAACCCATTTTTTCAGCCTCACGGGCATTTTTGCGTTGATGATCGGCTGCCGCATAAGGATACGGAACCAAAATGCAAGCAGAGCCGCACAGCGTCAATTCTGAGAGGCTTAACGAACCCGCTCTGGCAATTACTATATCCGCTGCCTTGAGGGCGTAATACATCTCGTCAAAATACGGTCTGATAACAAGGTTTGTGTTTTGAGAATAGTTCGGAAAATAAGCCGAAATTTCTTTGATAAAATCGTCATATTTCTTTTTGCCCGTTTGAATTACGAACTGAACATCTAACTCCTCAACCATTGTCTGAGCAGCCTTAATCGCCGTTTTATTGAGGGTTTTCGCCCCTTGCGAACCGCCTGTCAAAAAGACTGTCATCTTATTTCTCAATCCCAACTTTTCTCGTGCCTGTTCTTTTGTAACTGTCAAAAATTCACTTCTGACAGGGTTTCCCGTACAAATTATATTTTTGTTTTTCAAAAAGTTTTTTGAACTTTCAAACGCAACAGAAACGACTTTTGCCCGAGGAGCAACCAATTTCGACACCAACCCCGGAATTGCGTCGCAATCGTGAATCATCAAAGGTACGTTCATAAACGGTGCCACGAGTGCGATTGGGGCAGAAACATATCCGCCTGTCGTAAAAACGGCATCGGGTTTGTATTTTTTAACATATAAAATAGCCTTAATAACCGCAACGGCAAGCATTACAAAGAATTTCACAAGTCCGAAACTCAATTTTCTCGGCATACCCATGACAGAAATCGGTAAAAATTCAACGTTGGCAATCTTTTTGACGATATCGTACTCCATATTTTTCGGATTGCCGATATAATAAATTTTCGCCGTGTCTTCACGTTTCAAAAGTTCCTGTACCACGGACAATGCGGGATAAATATGTCCGCCCGTACCGCCGCCTGAGATGAAATATACATTTTTTTTAGACATCATTTGACCTCGAAATTCTGATTTTTGAAATATTCAAAAGCACTCCAATCATACACATCGTGATGATTAATGAAGTACCGCCGTAACTGATAAACGGCATAGGAACGCCTGTTGCGGGAACGAATGAACTTGCAACCGACATATTGATAAACGCTTGGCTTCCGATAGAAACGGTTATTCCTGTCGCCAAAATTTTGCCGAACATATCCTTGCAATTCATTGCAATCCTGATACCACGGTAAACAAACCACAAGAACAGCCAAATTATCGCAATACAGCCAAGCCAGCCCCATTCCTCGCCAATTACGGCGTAAATAAAGTCAGTGTGGGCTTCAGGGAGCCATTCTAATTTTTGTCTTGAACCGCCAAATCCGACCCCGAAAAATCCGCCCGAAACGAACGCCAACAAAGATTGGATAATGTTATAACCCGCTCCGTACGGGTCTGCCTCAGGATTGAGCCAAACTTTGATACGACTCAATTGATAAGGTTTAATAATCAAAGAAAGCACAAAACCGCCGCCAAGTATCATCATTCCTATCAATTGGGCAGGTCCGCCCGAAACAAGATAACACGTCAGGCAAATTATCCCGAAAATAATTACCATACTCAAGTTCGGCTGAATGATTGTCAGAAAGGCAATTACGCCAATCGGAGCAAAATATTTCTGCCATTTATCCGTATCAAAAATGTTCGCATCGTTTTTGAACGCACAAGCGAGCAACATTGACACCGAAAGTTTTGCGATTTCTGACGGTTGGAATTGCAAAGGTCCCAACGCAAGCCAACGTTTTGCCCCGTTAACCGTTACCCCCAAAGGCGTAAAGTCAATCAGCAAAAGTAAAACAACGACTATCCACGCAAATTTTACCGCAATATTTTCAAGTTTTTTATAATTATATCTCGACAGCTTGCACATTGCCCAAAAGCCGATAAAGAAACAAATAAGTTGCTTTATGGCGAAACTACCGGGGTTTGTACCGAGTGCAACGCACTTTGACGCCCCTGCCGACAAAATCATCATAATTCCGAACAGGGCAAGAAAACCCGTTATAATCATCAAACCTTTATCGGGCGGGGACAGGATATACCCCGTCGGTGCTACATTTCCCTGTACTCTATATCTTTGTGCCGACATATTTCTTAAATTCTTCTCCTCTGTGTTCAAAATTGTTAAACATGTCGAAACTTGCACAAGCAGGCGAGAACAAAATTATTTCATTCTCGTACTCAATCGCTTTATCGACCGAGTCCTCAAGGGATTTCGCCTCGTAAATATTTGTATATCCATGAGCCTCAAGGGCTTCTTTAAATCTTTCCGTCGCTTCGCCAATCAAGACAACGTTTTTCACGCACTCTTTTGTCTTTTCGCAAAGTCCGTTTAAATCCGTCATTTTGTCACGACCACCCATAATAAGCGTTACATCTTTATTCGGAAACGCTCTCAGGGCAACGATTGTCGCCTCTGTCGTAGTCGATTTTGAATCATTATAAAATTTATGTTTTCCGTCTGTTCCTACGTATTCGATTCTGTGTTCAACCGCTTTGAAAGTTTTAATTCTTTCACGTATCGTTTCTGTCGAAACGCCGCATAATTTAGCCACAATTACCGCCACCATTACGTTTTGGACGTTGTGTTCACCGACAAGAGGAATTTCATCAACGGGAATAATCTCCTCAGCGTCTTTTCTACGTTTGAACATAACCTTGCCGTCCTTGACGTAGCAGCAATTTTTATCACATTCTTTTCCGAAAATAAATTTTTCATAAGGATATTTTTCCGCAAATTCCGAAACTTTTGGGTCAATTCCATTGAAAACCGCAAAAGTCGGGGCTTTTTCGGGAGCAAATAATTTTGCCTTAGCTTTAAAATAATTTTCCAATCCGTCGTGCCAATCAATATGATTTTCCGTCCAATTCAAGAAACACGCAATAAACGGCTGAATTGTCGGAGAAAGTTCGCACTGATAAGAACTCATTTCACAAACGAGATAATCATGTTTTTTATCAAGCAATCTTGTCGGAGGAACGCCGATATTTCCGCAGAACGGAGCGTCAAAATCACCCGACAAAAGGTGCGAAGCCAAAGACGTCGTAGTCGTTTTACCGTTTGTACCCGTAATTGCAATAAATGTCGATTCCGTTTCGTCAAATGCAAGTTCAACCTCGCTCATATACGGAATATTACGCTCTTTCAGGCGTTTATAAATGTCCTTTTGCGGAGAAATTCCGGGGCTCATTATCGCAAGATAAGCACCGTCGATAAATTCATCGCTATGACCGCCCGTTTCAACCTTAATACCTTGTTTTTCAAGATTTTCTATAAGTTCCTTATCTTTTTCTTCCGCAGGCTTAAACTCTGTCAAATAGCAGTCAGCACCACGTGATGCAAGGTATTCCGCCGCTGCCGTGCCGCTTTTTGAAAGTCCGCATATCAAAACTTTTTTATCAAACCATTTTCTTTTCATAATTTACCTCAATACAAAAAACGATAAAGGACAACCGCACAAGCAGAAAATATCGTCGTTACAGCCGTAAACACCGCAACAACCTTTGTTTCTTTCCAACCGCCGAGTTCAAAATGGTGGTGAATCGGGGTCATTCTGAAAATTCTGTTACCCGTCAATTTGAAACTTGCAACCTGAATCATAACCGACAAAGTTTCGCCCATATAAATAATTCCAATCGGAATTAACCAAAGTTCAAATTTGCCCATAACCGCAATCGCACCAAGCACTCCACCCAATGCAAGCGAACCTGTATCGCCCATAAATACCTTTGCGGGATATTTATTGAAATACAAAAATCCGAGAGTTGCACCCGCAATTGCAGCCGAAATAATCGCAATTTCAATACTTCCCGACATCATTGCAATAATTACACAAGCAATCAGCGAAACAACCATATTTGAAGCAGCCAAGCCGTCCAAGCCGTCCGTCAAATTAACCGCATTTGAAACGCCGACCATAAGAAAAATCGCAAACAACGGGTACAACCAGCCCAAGTCCACGGACAATGCCCCGAAAGACACCGCCGTTCCGCCTGTCACGGTCATATACAACGCAGGCAACAACGCAATCGCAATCTGCAAAAACAACTTTCTTCTCGGCGTCAAACCCTCGTTATGATGCCCACGAATTTTGATGATATCGTCCATCAAGCCCGCAAACATATAAAAAACAAACGTCATCAACAACAAGCACGCTTGTGTCGAAAGTTTTTGCGCCATAACAAGTGCAATAACCGCACCGACAAGTGCCGAGCCGACAATGAAAACACCGCCCGTTGTAGGCGTTCCGCTCTTTTTTGCATGCGATTCGGGAGCACATTCTCTAATCGATTGCCCAAACATTTTTTTCTTCAAAAAATCTATATAAACAACCCCCGAAAGAAGTGCCAAAACAACCGCTACGAGAGCCGCTACGATAATTAACGACATTTTTTAATCTCCTCAATGATTTCTTCAAATTTCATGCTTCTCGATGCTTTCAACAAAACATAAGCACCGTCTTTGAATTTTCTGTAAATATATTGTGCAATGGATTTTTTATCCTGAAAATGCACGCAACCGGACTTATTCGGGTTAATATTTTTCGCCAACTCTCCGCAAGTCAAAAGTCCGTCAAAATCAAAATTATTCAAAAATTCACCGATTTCAACGTGATATTTAACCTCGTCTTCGCCAAGTTCGCCCATATCACCCAAAACCAAAATCTTTTTGCCCTCATAAAGTCCCAAAAACGTCTTTATGGCTGCTTTTACGGAATCAGGATTTGCATTATAGCAATCGTTTATAATATTAATATTGCCGATTTTTTGCAATTCCCAACGTTTATCAATCGATTTAAAATTCTTCAAACCTTCCGCAATTTCCTCGGGTGTCATACCCAAAGAAAGTGCCGTTTCTATTACAAGACAAGCGTTTTGAACGTTATGTTCACCCTCTTGAGGCAAGAAATATTCATTTTCGCCATAAACAAATTCCGAGCCTGTCGTATCTGCTTTTTTGATTTCAATTTTTGAAAAATCAACATAGCAGGATTTACCCGAAAAAGTGTTAAACTGTCTAATCAAAGGATTTTCGGGGGCAACCAAAAGTCCGTCTTTTTTCAAATATTTTACAATTTCACATTTTGCTTTCGCAATATTTTCAACCGAGCCGAGTCGTCCGATATGAGCCGTTCCGACATTCGTAATGACCGCCCTGTCAGGCTTTGTGTGTTTTGAGAGCAACTCAATTTCTCCAAGTCCTCTCATTCCTCCCTCAGCAATCAAAACTTCCGTATCTTCAGGCATTGACAAAAATGTTTGGCAAAGCCCGATTTCGTTATTATGATTGAGTTTTGTCTTATGAGTTTTAAATTTCACCGACATAACAGCCGACATCATTTCCTTGACGGTCGTTTTACCGCTGCTTCCCGTAATCATAATGACTTTCGGGTTAACTTTATCTCGATAAAATTCTGCAATTTTCAAATATGCAGCCTTTGTATCTTCAACCTGCAAAATAAAATCCGCATCGGGATTTACATCTTTCAAATCTTCTATAAAACAGCCTGACGCTCCCGCATCAAGTGCGTTTTGAATAAAATCAAATCCGTTAAAATTTTCGCCTTTCAATGGCAAATACAACATGCCCGAGCCGATAGTTCTCGTATCGGTCGAAATTTCAAAATCGTCCTCGCCCTCGCTTGCGACGATTAAATTTGCACCTGTTGCTTCTATCAATTCATCTATGGTTAATCGCATAATTCCCCCTGCCGACAATACGACACTATGGGAATTTTACCACATTCTTCACAATTGGTTAATTATGTTAAATAATGTGTTGATTTCGTCACAAAGTTTTGAGTTAATTCTTTTTTCGTCCTCGACGCCTTTGTGCAAAACCATCATGGTTGTGTACTTTCTGCCGCCTAAAGAATCGCCGATTGACTGCCAACTGTTGCCCATCAACTCTCTGATTATGTAAACTGCAACCTTTCTTGCATCACGAATATTTCCCGTCCGAGATGAACCTTTCAAATCCTCTGATTTCAAGCCATAAAACTTTGCAACTTCCGCAATAACAACATCAGGAGTGATTTTCTTTTTATCGTCCTGATAATTTATCGCTTTTTTGACAACTTCAACCGTCGGTTCTTCACCGAAAATCGAACAGTAAGCACTGACATTATTAAAGCCTTTTTCAAGTTCTCGAATATTATTCTTGTAAACCCTTGCAAGAAACTCGATTACCTCTAAACTCAATTGTATTGCACCATCTGCGTTCACAAACTGCTTAACAATCGCCATTCTCGTTTCCAAATCGGGAATGCCGATATCCACAAGCAATCCGCCCTCAAATCTCGTCTTCAATCTGTCAGACAAATGGTCAATTTCAGCAGGCGGTTTATCACTCGTGATAACAATCTGTTTTCCCGCACTATACAAGGTGTTGAACGTATTGAACATCTCCTCTTCCGTACGTTCTTTTCCCGCAATAAATTGAATGTCATCAATCAGCAAAAAGTCCACATCACGGTACTTTTGGCGGAATTTTATCATTTTTTTGCTTTTTTCGGCACCCTTTTTGAAAGTGTCTTTTTCCCCTCCGAGATAAAGATGCTCAAGCAAATCATTCAAAAACTCTTCTGCCGTAACGTATTTTACCTTTTTATTACGCTTTGTCATCGCATAATAACCGATTGCATGCAAAAGGTGAGTTTTGCCCAAACCCGAACAGCCGTAGATAAACAAAGGATTTCCCAAAGATTTTCCCTCTGCAATCCCCTTTGATGCACCGTAAGCAAACTTGTTCGCCCCACCGACAACAAAATTTTCAAATTTATATTTTGTATTCAAATGGCAATCTGAAAGCATTTGTTTCAAACCGTCGTATTTGCTTTCCTTGAACTGATTTTCAGCCTGCAAACGTTCGGATTTCTTACTTTTCTTCTGCTCCTTTTCATAAAGTTCGGCAAGTTTTTCGTCTTGCAAAATTTCAAAGTTAAGATTTTCGCCAAAAACCTCCGACAAAGCCGTCGAAATTACTTTCCCGTAGGACGTTTTGAGCGTCATTGAGGTAAATCCGTGCGGAGTCAAAAGAGTAATTTTTCCATCGCAAAGTTCAGACGGCACAAGCGGAAGAACCCAAGCGTTGTATGATTCGCTTGGGATTTTTTCTTCCAATATTTTAAGGACCTTCGTCCATTGTTCGTCTAAATTAGCCATTTCCTATGATATAAATTATTTGTGAAGTCTTGCCGTTGATTTCAAGTGCAATTCTCTGAGTTGTTCTTCGGTAACTTCAGCAGGAGCGTCCGTCATCAAGCATTTTGCACCTGAATTTTTCGGGAATGCAATTACGTCACGGATTGAGTCAGTCTTAGCCATAAGTGCAATCAATCTGTCCAAACCGATTGCCAAACCTGCATGCGGAGGTGTTCCGTACTTGAATGCTGTTACGAGGAAGCCGAATTTCTTTTGGATATCTTCTTCGCTCAAGCCCAAAGCCTTGAATACTCTTTCCTGAATGTCACCACGGTGAATTCTTACGCTGCCACCGCCGAGTTCCGTACCGTTGTAAACGATATCGTAAGCGATTGAACGGCAATGAGCCTTATCCGTTTCCATTTTATCCAAATCTTCCGGATTCGGCATTGTGAACGGGTGGTGCATTGACATATAACGACCTTCTTCTTCGCTGTATTCAAACATCGGGAAGTCAACAACCCAAAGGACTGCGTGGTCATCAGGGTTAATCAAATTCAATTTTTTACCGAAGTAAAGTCTGAATCTGCCCATTGCATCGTAAGTTACTTTCGGTTTATCCGCAATAAAGAACACAACGTCGCCGTCTTTTGCTTTTGCACGTTCTTTGATTTGTTCCAATTGACCTTCTTTTAAGAACTTCAAGACAGGAGATTTTGCTGTTCCGTCTGCATTGAAGATGATGTTTGCAAGACCTTTTGCACCATAAGAAAGTGCGAGCGGTCTTAAATCGTCAATTTCTTTTCTTGAATAAGTTGAAGCATTCGGAATTGTAATACCCTTAATGATGCCGCCGTTATTCAAAACTTCTTTCATCGCATCGAAATCGGATTCTGCAAGAATATCGCCCAAATCGAACAATTCCAAGCCGAAACGTGTATCAGGCTTGTCGCTGCCGTATCTGTCCATTGCTTCCTGCCAAGTCATTCTCGGGAATTTTTCAGGAAGTTTTACGTCGATAACACCGAAAGCGTCTTTAACCAAACCTTCAACGAGGTTAATAACATCTTCTTGTTCAACGAAAGACATTTCCAAGTCAACTTGAGTAAATTCGGGTTGTCTGTCTGCCCTCAAGTCTTCATCACGGAAACATTTTGCGATTTGATAATATCTTTCCATTCCGCCGACCATCAATAATTGTTTGAAAATTTGAGGTGATTGCGGAAGTGCGTAGCATTTGCCCTCGTGAACTCTTGACGGAACGAGATAATCTCTTGCACCTTCAGGAGTCGTATTAATCAAAATCGGAGTTTCAACTTCCGTGAAATCCTTACTGTTGAGGTAATTTCTGATTGCCGTAACGACCTTGTGACGCAAAATCAATTTGTCACGCATAGATTCACGACGCAAATCCAAATATCTGTATTTCAAACGAACGTCCTCACCGACATTTTCGTCATCGAGCGGGAACGGTAATGTTTCTGACTTTGAAAGAATTTCAATTGATTCAGGATACATTTCAACTTCGCCTGTTGCAAGGCTCGGATTGTAAGTTTCATCAGGTCTTTTTGAAACTTCGCCCGTTACCTTAACGACGAATTCGTCTTTTAAACTTTTGATTGTTTGATATACGGCAGGGTTCTTTTCGGGGTCAGCGACGAATTGGAAAAAACCGCTTCTGTCACGCAATTCCACGAAAATAATACCGCCCAAATCTCTTACAGTTGCAACCCAACCGGAAAGAGTTACTTTTCTTCCGATATCACTTGCTCTCAAGTTACCGCAAAAGTCTGATTTCATTGATGTTATTGCCATAATTTTCTTTCTCACCTTAACTTAGTTTTTCCTTAATTTAACAACAAAGGTATCTTTAAATCAAGAAACCGTAAAATTTTTAAAACACATATATGCTAAAATAAAATCAAAAAGGAAAAAAGCATGCCTGATTTTTTATATGAAAATGAAATGTACGAAATTTTTGAAAAATTATCAAAAAATCTTCCCGATTTTTGGGACGGAAAAGAATGTATTGAATATATGAAACAAAATGATTGCAGAAACTGGCGGCAAATGGAATGGATTGGATTTTATTTTCAATTTATGTGTGAAAAAATTCTAAGCCGAAACGCTTTTATGCAAACTCCCGGTCCAAAATACGGAAATGTTGAATTTGACGGATTCAAAACAATACCGTGGGATTTTAAAGCACACAGTATAAACAAAAGCAAGTCTGACAACGGAAAAATCCCGACAAACGGTTGTGTCGAATCAAATCAAGCAATCGAAGAATATGGCACTATCGGTTTTATCATAATATCAGGAGAAAGTGATTATGATGATGACAACCAATCTTTTAAAAAGTGGCATGACTTATTTAAAGGTGGTACAAGTAATTATGAAAAAGAACGAATTAAACGAAAAGCACCTTCTCGAAAAAGAAAAATTAATTTTACCCCCAGAGAATTAATTTTTGTTTTTGTTAATAAAGACAATGTTCAATCTTGCGGAAAATTTCAGGCAAATTTCAGAAATGCCGACGGTTCTGCAAGAAATCCCAAACTTATGCTTGATATAAAAAACAATAATTATTTAAAAATTAAAAAATTTAACTTTAATAACAATTTATAGATTTTTCAATCTTGATATTGTAAAGTGTAATTATCTTTTGGAGAATTTATGCTAAAAAATTTTAAATTTATCGATTTATTTTCTGGCATCGGCGGATTTCATCAAGCAATGAAAAATCTGGGCGGAACATGTGTTTTTGCATCAGAAATTGATAAATTTGCAATCGAAACTTACAAAGAAAATTACGGCATTGACCCTGACATAAATATTCGAGATATAAAAGAAGAAAACATTCCGAAACACGATGTCCTATGTGCAGGATTTCCTTGCCAAGCATTTTCCAAAGCAGGACATCAAAAAGGATTTGCAGATGAAACAAGGGGCACTTTATTCTTTGAAATCTTAAGAATTTTAAAATTTCACAAAACACCTTACTTTATATTAGAAAATGTAAGAAACTTAACCGCACACGACAACGGTAATACTTGGAATGTTATTAAAAATTCACTTAAAGAACTTGATTATGTCATTACAGAAGAACCTTTAATAATAAGTCCACATCAACTCGGGATTCCTCAAATAAGAGAACGTGTAGTTATTCTTGGTATCCACAAGTCTATGGGTGTCAGGAGCCTAAATATAACAATACCTCAAGTTGACAAAAACAATCTCGATTTTATTAACTCTTCAATTATTGAACATTCTTCTGCCGAACAAAAATATCATATTTCAAAACACGAAGAAATGGTCCTTAATTGTTGGGACGAATTCATAAAAGGAATCAAAGAGGAAATAATAGGTTTCCCTGTTTGGGCATTTGAGTTTAACAAAAATTATGACTACAAGGCACTTAAATATCCTCAATGGAAAGAAATTTTTATAATTAAAAATCGTCAATTATACGAGAACAATAAACAATTTATTGACGAATGGTTAAAAAAATGGAACTATCTTCAAGATTTTACAAACACAGAACAAAAATTTGAATGGCAATGCGGAACAAGTTGTTCTTCTGTATGGGAGGCATTAATCCAATTCAGACCTTCAGGTATTCGAGTAAAAAGACCCAGTGTTTTTCCTGCATTGGTTGCAATGGTGCAAATTCCAATAATCGGAAAAGAAAAAAGAAGGTTAACACCAAGAGAGGCTGCCAGACTGCAAAGTTTTCCGGATTCATTTAAATTTAATTCAAACGACAAACAAGCATACAAACAATTTGGTAATGCAGTCAATGTCAAAGTTATTGAGTATATGGCGAACCAATTGTTTAAACAAGTCGATTTACCACAATCGGAAACATATACGCAGATACCTTTGGCAATTTAACATTCTAAAAATGTTTTTTCTTCACCCGAACGCCCTCGACTTCGTGGACATTTTCTATCGCAATAAACGCTTTCGGGTCAATTTCTTTCGTCAACGATTTGATTTTCGCAATTTCAAGTCTTGAAATTACACAATAAACAATTCTTTTTTTACGCCCTGAATATCCGCCCTCGGCATCGATATAAGTGACACTCGTATCCATCATCGACATAATTTCCGTACCGACTTTTTCCCACTCGTCGGAAATTATAAAAATAGACTTAGATTCGTTCAAGCCCTCAAGCACCATATCAATTACTTTAAAAGTAATATAATACGTAACTATCGAATATAAGGCACTTTCAGGGTTTTTATAAACAAATCCCGCCGCTCCGAAGATAAACAAATTGAAAAACATAATAATTTCACCAACGGAAAACGGCGTCTTTCTTGCAAAAGATACCGCAACCATTTCCGTTCCGTCAGTCGAACCATGGTTTCTCAAAATCGTACCAACACCGATACCAAGTGCAATACCGCCGAAAATACAAGCCAAAAACGGATTGTGCAATTCCTTATGGTGCAGGCAAATCGGCACAATCTCCGTCGCAACCGCCAACATTACCGTCGCAAAAAATGTCAAAAAGACAAACATTTTACCCAATTTTTTCAACGCCATTAAAATGAACGGAAAATTTAACGCAATAATCACATATCCCAACGGCAACCCCGTCTTAAACGACGTCATCATTGAAATACCGATTACCCCGCCGTCAACGATTTCATTCGGTATAAGCAGACATTCCAACGCAAATGCCGCTATAAAAGCACCTATCGCCAAAAATATCATTCTTCGGATTAATGTCCAAATATTCTCCGCCGAGATTTTTCTTCCAAATATATTCATAGGAACTCCCCTCGTTCCAATTATAGACCTTATGCCACGAAAAATAAATTTCGTAATTTTTCGTAACTAATTTTGGGATTTTTCCGCTAAAAACAGAAAAACATGACGACAAGTAAGCATTTTTTCGTCCCCCAAAATCGTCATTCTAAGGAACGAGCGGACAGAATGTATAATTGTCATTCTGAGGTTTTGTAAAAACCGAAGAATCCGTTTTAATGCGATTATTTACAGTGTTCAAAGGTTCTCCAATAGCGTAGAAATTTAAAGCAAAAAACAAACTCCATCTACATAAAATAGGCCTGTTTTATTAAGAAATATAACAGAATTTTCCCCATTTTTCAGTTGTTTTTATAAAGAAATTGGTATTTTAAACCATTTATTAACTTTTGTAAATATGAATTTTTAGCATTAAAGCCTTGTATTTATTGGTTTTAAAAAAAATCTTTTCAAAAAAGACTTTTTTCTTGAAATTCAGATATACAATATATACTTTATATATATAGAGAGGTTATTAAAAGAGATTTATTTTTAAAGGAGATATTTTTCACACACACTTACCATACACACTAAACCTTTCACTTACACACGAGGAAGCATAACAGCTTTCGGGGGACTTGAAAAAGTCTCTTTTTTTTGCCCTTTTTTCGGGAATTTTTCAACAAGACGTAAGCCTTGCGGCTACTGCATTTTGACCTATTGACACACACTGAGAGGTTGTATTAAAAAACACACTGACAGGTTGTTTTTTATCTCAATAACTTTGAGGGAAACAATTATTTCACTTCATTCGCAATGACGGTTATTTCTTATAAAATTCGGGGTTCACCGTCATTCTGAGGAATTTATCCCGAAGAATCTGTTTTCAGCAATTTTTCACAGCTTCTTCGCCTAAAGGCTCAGAATGACAGTTATATCACCTGCTCGCTTGTTCCCTCAGAATGATGATGTTGTCTAAAGTTCAGATTTTACATGGTTTATTATTTACAAGCAAACAAAAAACCGACCTGAAGTCGGTTTTAAGATTTAAGATTTAAAATTCAAAATACAAAATTTATTTCAGATAATGTCGAACCATACGTTTTGCCTTAATTAATGCGGTTTCTTTACTGAAAGCAAAGTTATCTGCTGTCAAAATTTTTGCAAGTCCCGCATGCAAGATTTTATCGACCATTTGCCAATCTTTCATTACCAAAATTACTTTGACGCCATGACTTTCAAAACGTTCAATAATTTCTTCGAGGACAAAAATAGCCGAAACGTCAATCGTGACAACACGTTTACAATAAAGAACAACGCATTTTACGCCTTGAGAGTTCTTTTCAATTTGATTGAGAACGCACGCCGAAGAGCCAAAGAAGAAAGCCCCGTCAATTCTTATGAATGAAATTAATTTTTGATATCTTTCGTCATCGAAAATATCGTCGTTCACATCGTCCATTTCGTCAATTTTGACGGAAGAAATTTTTGTCGAAGCGGAAACGCTTGCAGCAAAAAGGATTGAGGCAAGAACGATACCGACAGCGACGGCAAAAATCAAATCATAGAAAACAGTCAGGAAGAACACAATTCCCATAACCGCAAATTCCTTGCGTGGCACGCTTTTTGCGATAGAGAGGAATTTATAGTCAATAATATCAAATCCGACCTTGATTAATATAGCAGAAAGCACGCACAGAGGGATTTTCGAGGCAACAGGAGCGAGGAAAATCAAAATAACGGCAAGCAAAATACAGTGAACGACACCCGAAAGTCTGTCAGTTCCGCCCGATTTAATGTTGACGGCCGTTCTCATTGTGGCACCTGCCCCCGCAATTCCACCAAACATGCCCGCTACGGCATTACCAAGACCTTGCCCGATTAATTCTTTATTGCTATTATGTTTTGTTCGAGTCATTGAATCGGCGACGAGCGAGGTCAACAAAGAGTCAATTGACCCCAAAACCGCCAAGGTCAAAGCGACAGGCACGATTGCATAAAATTCTTTCAAAGAAACCAAACCGAGTTGAAAATGGGGCAAACCTGTCGGTATTTCGCCGATTACAGGAACATTAAACTTGCAAACTACGGCAACAACAGTTGCTACAACCAATGCCAAAAGTGAGGACGGAATAATTTTGCCGATTTTTTTCGGGGTAAAATAAATAATTAACAGGGTCAAAACGCCCAAAATAAGGCATTGCGGGTTAATATTCTGCAAAATATGAAAATAACTTTTTACGGTTTGCAAAACATTTCCGTACGCTTCATGCCCAAAGAGCGGATTGATTTGCAAAAGAACGATAATTGCCCCAACGCCTGACATAAAACCCGAAATTACGGGATAAGGAACGTATTTAATCAAATCGCCGACTTTCACCAAGCCGAGAAGAATTTGAAAAATACCTGCCAAACAAATTGTCAGACAAATAATTTTGGGATTATTCGGGTAAAGAGCAATAACTGAGGCAACGACAACCGTCATAGGTCCTGTCGGACCTGAGATTTGAGTTTTTGTGCCGCCAAATAACGAGGCGAACAAGCAAACAAATATTGCCCCGTAAAGCCCTGCTGCCGCACCCATACCGCTTGCGACACCAAAAGCAAGTGCCAACGGAAGAGCGATTACGCCAGCCGTAATACCGCCGTAAATATTACCTTTCAGGTAATTTGCAGAAAATTTTTTCATAATTTATCCTTTTTTCAAACACACTTTTTAAATCATACCGTATCTGCACGCCTTTCAAAATCGTCGAAATGGAGGACAATTTATACATCGTGCAACATTTTTGCCACAAAACGACTAAAACGCTATAATTTTATTATGTTTATAAATAACATACAACTCAGAAATTTTCGCAATTATTCCGATTTGAACCTCGATTTTGATGCGGATAAAATTTTGCTGACGGGAAAAAATGCACAGGGTAAAACCAATCTTCTCGAAGCAATCGGCTATCTTGCATCGCTCAAAACCATCAAAGCAAAACACGACAGTGAACTCATTAAGTGGGGAGAGGATTTTGCGAAAATAAAAGGGGTTTTTCAAAAAAACGACAGCGACACAACTCTTGAAATAGTTTTAAACCCGCCAAAGAAAAAATTGCTCAAAGTCAATGAAATCAAGAAAAACAAGACATCAGAATATCTTTCGCATATTTATTCCGTAAGTTTTTCGACAAGTGACCTTGCTCTTCTTCGGGGGAATCCCGATGACCGTCGAACTTGGCTCGACGAGGCTGTTTCGTCGCTTTACCCCGCACATGCGGACAGAATTTCAAAATACAACAAAATTCGGACGCAAAAAAACAATTTTTTGAAATCATTGGGCGGAAACATAAACTGCGAAAACGCCCTGCTTGACGTGTGGAACGAGCAACTTGCAATCACGGGCAGCAATATAATTTTATTGAGAATAAATTTTTTAAAAGAACTTTTGAAATACGCTCGACAAAAGCATTCGCATATTTCACTCAAAGAAACTTTATCCATTGTTTATAATTCGTCAATCGTCGAAGATGTCGATGTCGAGGACGTTTCCGAGTGGACGAGTGCAAAAATTGCCGAAAAATTTTACGAAAAAATTGATGAAAAGCGAAATGAAGAAATTATCCGTTCACAATCAGTCGTAGGACCGCACCGTGACGATGTTTCGTTCTTTATCGACAATATTAATTCGCAAAAATTTGCCTCACAAGGTCAACAACGGACAATCGTTCTTGCCCTGAAATTGGCGGAAACAGAATTAATCCGCTCAAAAACAGGATATAACGCAATTTTGTTACTTGATGATGTTTTGGCAGAACTTGACGATATCCGTCAAACGTACCTGCTGAACGGGATTGAGGAACATCACCAAACAATTATTACATCTGTCGATACTTTACATTTTGACAAAAGATACTTGGAAAATGTTAAAATATATAAGATAATACAAAATGAAAACAGTGCGGATATTATTCCGGCATAAAAAAGGAGAAAAAATGAAGAAGTTATTGCTCGGTATATTTTTTGCAACTTTGGCGATTGCACCGATTGCAGCGGCAGCGGAAGAGGCATTTTCAGATGCTGCGGAAATCGACCTCGACAGCATTCGCTACAACAAAAAAAATAACACTGCCGAAATTCGCATGAAAATTTATAACGAAGACTATTCACCCGAAAATCAGGAAATGTATTACGCAACATAC
>CAKVJR010000006.1 GCA_934754855.1 uncultured Candidatus Melainabacteria bacterium | reverse complement strand
CCCTCGCACTCTGCTCGCTCGTTCCTCGGTATGACAATTACTGTATTATACGACTACTATACTTATAAAAAAACCGCCCCCAAAAAGGGCGGTTTTGAAAAATAATTTCAATTTCTCTGATTACACAACACCTTGTGCTACCATTGCTTTTGAAATTGTTTGGAATGCGGCAATGTTTGCACCTGCAACGTAGTTGCCTTCCATTCCGTATTGTTTTGATGCTTCGTCGCAAGCCTTGAAAATGTTTGTCATAATTGCATCAAGACGTTTGTCAACTTCTTCAAATGTATAATAATATCTCATTGAATTTTGTGACATTTCGATTGCTGAAGTTGAAACACCGCCTGCGTTTGCGGCTTTTGCAGGAGCAAAAAGAATTTTATTTGCTTGGAAGTATTCGATTGCTTCTTCTGTTGAAGGCATATTTGCACCTTCGCCGACTGCGATTACACCGTTTGCGACCAATTTCTTTGCTGATGTCAAACTCAATTCGTTTTGAGTTGCACAGGGAAGAGCGATATCTGATTTGATTGTCCAAATCGGAGCATCATTTCTATCGACAGTTTCCATATATTCAGCATCTGCGTGGTATTTGAGGTAATCTTTAACTCTGCCTCGTTTAACTTCTTTAATTTCTTTAATTGCAGCCAAGTCGATGCCGTTTTTGTCGTAAATGCAACCGTTTGAATCGCTCAATGCAACAACTTTTGCACCGTATTCTTGAGCCTTTTCGCAAGCGTAAATTGCAACGTTGCCTGAGCCTGAAATTGTTACGGTTTTGCCTTCAAAAGTTTGACCACCATTGGCTTTGAGCATTTCTCTCATATAGTAAATCAAGCCGTAGCCTGTTGCTTGAGTTCTTGCCAAAGATCCGCCGTAACCGACTGCTTTACCTGTCAAAACGCCACCTTCGTAGCCGTTTTTAATTCTTTTATATTGACCGAATAAAAATCCGATTTCACGTCCGCCAACGCCGATGTCGCCTGCCGGAACGTCAATGTCTTGTCCGATATGACGATAAAGTTCTGTCATAAAACTTTGGCAAAAACGCATAACTTCTGCATCTGATTTACCTTTCGGGTCGAAATCGGAACCGCCCTTGCCACCGCCGATGGGTAAGCCGCTCAATGCATTTTTGAAAATTTGTTCAAAGCCCAAAAACTTCATAATGCTTTGGTTTACGCTCGGGTGAAATCTCAAACCGCCTTTATAAGGTCCGATAAGAGAACTGTATTGTACTCTAAAGCCTCTGTTTACTTGGACTTGACCGTTGTCATCTACCCAAGGAACTCTGAATGTGATAATTCTTTCGGGTTCAACGATTCTTTCCAAAATCGCCAATTTTTCAAAGTCGGGGTTTGCGTCAATTACCGGTTCGATGCTTGATAAAACTTCTTTTACCGCTTGCAAATATTCCGGTTCATTGGGGTTTTTAGCCTCAACTTTTGCTAATACTTTTTCAAGATATTTGTTCATTTACAATCCTTCCGTTTTTCTGTCAGCATTTTTTATATTAAAAATTATAAAACGAGCATTTTCAAAATCACTTATTTTCATCAATTCTTTACAAAATCTTTATCTGAAATTACTTTCTTCTTCCGTTTTTTAAGATTTTCGGCATAATTTCAGGTGATTTTTCTGCCCAAACCTGCAAAATATTCAAAACATTTTCGCAACATTTTGCCATTGTTTCTGCGGAAACAAACTCTGTTTGAGAGTGAAAATTTATTCCGCCCGCACCCAAATTCGGAGTCAAAAGACCTTCTAAAGTCAAATGAGAACCATCAGTTCCACCTCTGACCGAATTTCTGACGGGTGTCAAGCCGCTACGTCTGATGCCCTCTTCTGCGTAAGTAATAACTTCGGGCATTTGGTTAAAATATTCTTTCATATTTCGGTAAACAGGTTTCGGGTTGAAAACAATTTCGCAACCTTTATTTTCCTTTTCGATTTTTTTCAAGGTTTTTTCAAGAAAATCAACTCTTTCTTGAGCCTTTTTGAGGTCAAAATCACGGACGAGCATTTTAATTGTTGTTTTTTCAGCCGTTCCCGAAATTTCATCGACAAAATAATAACCCTCTCTTCCTCTCGTCGTTGAGGGAGTTTCGTTCTTCGGTAACTTAGAAACAAATTCGTTTGCAAGTTCGAGCGAGTTAATCATTTTTCCGTAAGCATAACCGCAGTGAACAACCTTTCCCGTAATTGTGATTTCGGGGTTAAAGGCATTAAAAGTTTCCGTATCAAGTTCATAAGGAGCCCCGCCGTCAACCGTATATGCAAGGTCTGCCTCAAAATTTTTCGTATCAAAAATCGAAAGTCCCAAGCCTGTTTCTTCATCAGGGGTGAAAACGACTTTTATTTCGGGGCGTTTAATTGACGGATTTTCGACAAGAACATTTATCGCTTCCATAATTTCTGCAATACCTGACTTGTCATCTGCACCCAAAAGCGTTGTGCCGTCTGTCGTAATAACCTTATGTCCGATTTCGTCTTTTAAATCTTCAGCATGAATAATTTTTCCGTTCAAAAGAGTGATGTCGCCGCCCTTATAGTCAACAATTTGCGGTTTTACAACCCCTGTCGGAACATCGTGTGCGGTATCGACGTGTGCAAAAAGTGCCACAATCGGTGCATTTTCAATGTTTGCGGGTAATTTTGCCGTAACAACACAATGCTCGTTGACGTTAACATCTTCCAAACCCAACTTTCTCAATTCGTCCGCAAGCAAATTCGCAAGGTCGAATTGTTTTTCTGTACTCGGAATTTTTTTCTCCGCCATTGCAGGGTCAGAACCCGTATCAATCTTGGCATATCTGATAAACGAATTGACCAAACGGTCTTGGTTAATTAAATTATTCATATTTTTTACCTCTGCATTTGCAGCCTGCGAACAGACCAAAAATAGTGCTAATATTAAGTTTATAATCTTTTTCATCAATACCTCTTTTTCAAACTGTGCCACGATTTTGAGCATTATACAACGAAAAAACGGCTTTCGCCGTTCCTCGAAAATTGATTATACTCTGCCGTAAATGTCCTCATAGCGGATAATATCGTTTTCCGAAATATAATCACCCTTTTGAACCTCAATGATTTTTAAATCGGAATTATACGGATTTTGCAAAGAATGTTTCGCCTGAACAGGGATATCGATACTTTGACCCGCTTCAAGATAATGGTCTTTTCCGTCCAAAATTACTTTCGCACGACCCTCAAGAACAACCCAGTGTTCCGAGCGGTGATTGTGAGATTGGATTGAGAGTTTTTGTTCGGGAGAAACGCAAATGACTTTCGTCAAATAGCCCTCGCCGTCTGCAAGACAAGTGTACCAACCCCATGGTCTGAACACAGTTTTGTGAACCAAATGTGCTTTATCGTCATCCTTTTTCAATTTTTCAAAAATATTTTTTACGTGTTGAGAATATTCCGCTTTGCAAGCAAGGACGGCATCTTCCGTGTTAACCAAAATAACATCTTCAAGTCCGATTGCCGCAACGATTTTTTTATCGGTATAAATAAACGAATTTTTAACATCTTCAACAATTGCATTGCCCTCTAAAACGTTGCCGTCAGAGTCTTTCGGGGTGACATCGTACAAAGATTGCCAAGAACCCAAATCGCTCCAATCGGATTGCAATTTGCAAAGAACGATTTTATTCGATTTTTCCATAACCGCATAGTCAAACGAAATCGACGGCATATCCTCAAATACGCTGTATTTAATGGTTTTGGATTCGTTGAAGTTTAATTTTGCAAGATTTTCATAAATTTCTTTTGAATGAATTGACAATTCTTCAATCAACGTCGATACTTTCGCCATAAAAATACCGCTGTTCCAGAAATAATTTCCCTCAATCAAATATTTTTGTGCGGTTTGCAAATCAGGTTTTTCGACAAAACAATCAACGTCAAAAACGCCATCATTTTCGGCTTTCGTCTTGATGTAGCCGTAACCTGTTTCGGGATATGTCGGTTGAATGCCGAACGTAACAATTTTGCCGTTCTTCGCAGCATTCATGCCCGTTTCAACACTTTTTGCAAATCCTTTAAAATCTTTTATCAAATGGTCTGACGGAACGATAATCACGACTTCGTTTTCGTCTTTAATTTGTTTCAAATATTCGACGCTGACTGCGATTGCGGGTGCTGTGTTTTTTGCAATCGGTTCAGCCAAAACCATCGGATTTTCGTACAATTTTGAAAGTTGAAATTTCACGTCAGGAGCGTGTTTTATGTTCGTAATGGAAATAATATTTTCAGCGTCAATAAAACTGTTCAATCGCTTAAAAGTGCTTTGTAAAAGGCTGTTTTCACCGTCAAGTTTCAAAAGTTGCTTAGGATACAATTCTCTGCTTAACGGCCACAATCTGCTTCCCGAGCCACCTGCCAATATTATTCCGTACATTTATTTTTCCTTATTTGTATATTTTATAAACTACAATTTCGCCCTTGCAAATCATTGCTTCTTCAGGCACTGAGTTAACATTGCCCTCTTCAAGCCCCGCAGGACGTTTTACATAACAGTTTGCAATTCTGAGTTGACTTGCATTCATTTTCAACGCTCTGATTTTACATTTTTCGTTACCGTTTTTGCCCGCATGAGCAGAGCCTGACAATGTTCCCCAAATGGTAATGTCGCCTGATGCAGAAATTTCCGCACCTTCGTGGCAATCGCCGATAATAACCAAATTGCCCTCAAATGAAATGAATTGTCCCGCACAAATCGTTTGTTTCAAATATTTTGTCGGGAAAGCCTCTAACTCAAAATCATATTGCGTATATTCTTTTTCTTCCGCAATCGGCGTTTCTTTGAGTGATTGGAATTTTTCCTCTTTCAGACCCGTCGTTGCAAAAACATCTTCCAACTTGCGTTCCGCACTGTAAATAACATCAAGTTCTTCCTGAATTTCCTCGGGTTTCGGGATATCCAAAGGAATATCCTCGAGCGTTTTAATGCCAGTCGTATCTTCGTCTTTGACCATCAAATCCGAATTATCCGTTTTCGCCTCAAATGTTTCTGCAAAAGGAACAGACGGAATTTCTTTGTTTTCAGGCTCTTGAGGTTGTTCCTGAGGTTGTTCTTCGGGTTGATTTTGAGAATTATCTTCAACCTCTTGATTTTCCTGTTGTTCTTGTTGATTTTGTTGAGGTTCTTCCTCGCCAAACAACATATTAACTTTTTCGTTTTCGTTATTGTCGTCAGAATTGCCGTCGTTTTGGGGTTTTGCCCAATTATTATTTAAAAAACCTTCTTCAAAACTTTGAACTTGAGATTGTTCTTCGACCCATTTTTGGTTATTGTCCTCAAATTTTAAATTTTCTTCTGTTGCTGCAAATTTTTGGGTTTGAAGTTCGACAGTTTCTCCCTCGGGTTGGTAAGTCGGTTGAATGTCTTGATTTTGTTGAGGTTCATAAGTATCTTCCTTGTCTTCTTCCTCAACTTTTTTGACTTCTTCTTTAACAGGGGAAACATCGGGGAACAATTCGGGTTTCACTTCGGTGTAAACCGTTGCGTCTTCGGGCTTTACGTCACTTGATGTAAATGCAATATCAGGAACCATATCGTTTGAATTTTGATAAACCAAACCTGCTGAAATTGCCGCATTTCTTGTGATATCAGATTTTCCCTCAACGATTGCAACCGTCGAATTGATACTTTCGATAAGCGATTTTATGCTTAACAATTGAGATTTATTGAAATCAACTTTTCCCAATTTTAATTTAATTCTCTGATTTTTGGCAGGTTCTGCCTCAAGAATAGAACTTAAATCATAAACCACTTCTGACGGGGTATTCAGGTAACTTAAATCGATTAAGTATAAATTATCGTTAAAACTTTGTGCCATAATTTTTCACTTTATAAAATTCACCTTAAAATTATAACATAATTTTCTCAAGTTGTATTTTTGTAAAGTTTTTTCGGTTTGTTTTTTCATAATTTGTCCTTATAAAAAAAATAGGTAATAATGTTTGTTATGGAGAATAAAGTGAAAAAAACATTAATTTTGGCAATCGTTATTGCCTTTTCAGCATCATTTGCAACCGCTGCCGATTTTGGTCAAAGCAAATATCAACTTACAACCGAAAAAGCGTCAATTAACCAAAAAACAGCCGTAAATGCAGATGAAGACGGGGATACGATTTTTACGAAGCCCCAATTTATCCCCCAATACGAACCCTATATGCCTCACGTTCCCGAAGTCAAAAAGGGTAACGGCACAACAACCGTTGACAAAACCGTCATTCCGACGATGAACATTTCAAAAGAACTAAAAGCAAAATATGCAAAAGTTACCAAAAGTAACAAATTGATTGAGGCTTGCGAATTTTTGAAAGGTACGGCAGGAGATTTTTCTTATCGCTCGATTTTAGGGCAAAACAAAACGTCACAGCCCATTATCATTGAGTTTTCAAACTTTTCAAAAGATAAAGAAATCAGCAATAAAGACGCCATAAGTTCTTTCGTCGGCAAAAAATACAAAATCAGAATTAACGACAAATTTATTTCCGCCCCCGCAGCCGCAATCGCACCGATTTTGGCAAGAGAGGCACTTGTTAACAAAAATAAAACGGAAGAAGATTTGCTTGATGCGGAACAGTTGCAAGTTGCCGTTTGGTCGCAAATTGTGAAGAAAAATCCTTATTTGCAAAACAGTCAAAATGTTCTTGTAAAAATGCAAAATTCATTGCTTGACAGCACGGATATCAGCGATTACGGTGCGTTTTTGGAACCTGCCGAATCACCCCAAAACCAAAAAACATCAAAACCTGTTAAACAAAAAGCAAAATCCGATAATCCGCCCCCAAAACCGACTCGTGCGTTCGGAAAAGCACCGAAAGGCAATGCTCTTCAAAAAGATTTTGACGAAAATGACAAGGCTCAAAGCCAAAAAGTTCAAAGCGAAATTCTCTCATTCAACGAAGACGAACTTCGTGACAGATATAAAAAAGTTACTTCCGAAACAAGAATTATGGAAGCACTCGAACTTCTCAAAGATACTCGTGGCGGCGTTTTTTCCCATAATGCAATTTTGGGCAACAATCCGACCCACAAACCAATCGAAGTTCAATTCAAAGATTTGTCGGAACTTAACCCGAAATATGCATCATTTGATGCTCTCGGTTGGCGAAAAGGCGTAAAAGGCAAACGCAGCGATAAATTAACAATTTATATCAACCAAAAACACTTCGACGCTCCTGCGGGTGCAATCGCCGCTCTTCTTGCTCACGAAGCCTTGCACCAAGACGAGTTTGACTCTCTTAACGAGGAAACTTACGCTTGGACAATGGAAGCCTTCGTGTGGACGCAAATTTGCGACAAACAACCGCAATTAGAGGAAATTACCCACCCGCTTGTAACTCGTGAAAATATCCTCAAAAAATTACTTGAAAAAGGAGAATATACAAACAAATATATTAAAAAGTCAGTTTTCTCCAACCCGAGTTACTCCACGCTTCCCGTCCGCTCCCCCGGATTTGAAGACGAAATTTAACCGAAAAACGAGGCTCTCCTCCTCGTTTTTTGTTGCTCAAAACGTAGGGGCGACTGAAGTGATAAACGAAGTCCGAAGAATCTGATTTCATTGGCGTTTCGCAGATTTTTCGGTTTTTCAAAACCTCAGAATGACGGTTATACATTTTGCTCGTTCGTTCTCGCAATGACATTTACCTCTTAACGTTTTTCATTTATTGTAATACTGAGGGTGAAACCCGAAGTATCTGTTTTCATCAACATTTCACAGATTCTTCGCCTAAAGGCTCAGAATGACAAGGATTTATTGTCACTGCGAACGGAGAGTCAGCGGAGTGTGGCAGTCTATTGTTTACTCATTTGTCAAAAATGTGACTCACTATCATTCTGAGCGTTAACAAAGAATTTGTAAAATCCTGAAAAAACAGATATTTTGCTACTTTCAGTATGACAAAAAAGAAAGATTTTTATTTTTCAGCAGAAGCGATGACGGTTTCTGCCACCGACGGAACCTCGACAAGAGCAAGCGAGTTGCTGACTGCAATTCCGCCTTTTACAGACGGAGTGTTGACGATTTGTCCGTTAACTTGCATTGTGCTTGAGCCGCCGCCGTCGAGGTTCATTGCATATTGGCATTCAAAACTTTTCATAACTTTTGCAAGTTCAAAAAGTCCTGCACCAACCGATTTTTGTTCACGACCATCGATTGTTACCATAATAAAATTGCCTTCTTTGGTAAAACCGATTGCCGTTCTTGGGTTTCTGCCTGCAATGGGTTTAAATTTTTCTTCGATATAATCAACGTAAACATTTCCGTCTTTGACAAGGAACGGGCCGCCGCCGATTATGTGGTTAACATCGTCCCAATCGGGGTTTGTCTTGACATCAAGTGTGATTTGGGGTGATGAAATTTTGTTCAAAATTTTCGTTTTTGCATTTTCTTCCGCAAGAAAATCTCCGATTTTACTTTTCGGTGCGGAAATTACAAATCCGTTCGTCGGAATTGCAAGCGGAGATACTGATTTTTCAACGATTTTACCGTTTTGAACAGCAATTTGAATGCCATATTTGGGCGTTGCGGGCGAAGTATTGCCCCATTCGGGTGTGTAAATCAAAACGTCCGTGCAAAGAGTTCTCGGTTGGTTGATATTATTGACTTTCAACTCTCTGCCGAGATAATTTAATTTCGCATTAAGAGCGACTCTTTCCATTTTAAACCCGTTATCCGTAATTCCGAGAGCAACTCTGTCGTAAATCGGACCCGTTAAGATTTTTTTATCTATCATCAAAATTCCGAGCGGAACTCCCGTTTGCGGTTTAAAATATGAACCGTTAATCGCCGCAAATGCACTGTTTCTGCGTGACATAGACACAACCGTCGATTTTTTTGCGAGTTTTTCACCTGCCATAAGCGGTGTGATTTTAATATCGGGGTTGACCGACGGATTAATCTCGATAATGTTCAATCTGATTGGGTTTCCGCCTAAATATTTTGTCATTTTCATGTGGACAACGCCCTCTTTGACAAAATGTTTGTAAACGTTTCCGTATCTCCTTGCCAAGGAAATTTTCCATAATTTCATACGCACTTCTTTAACGGAAGATTTGTATCCGTTTTCGTTTTGAATTTGCAAATCAGTTCCGTAAATCGGTGCAGTGACTACTGCCGACTCCGTTTTCCCCCAAAAGCATAAACCTTCCCCTAAAAAAATAACCGTGACAAAAATTGTGATTAAAAGTTGGACGGCTATTTTTTGCAAACCTATGGGGTGTTCGGACAACAGCACGTTCATAATATTCCTTTAGAGGAACTCGTCCGTTTTTCTCGAGGATTTGTCCCTCTACTACAATTGTAACATATTTGCGAAGGGGCTTCAAGTCCGCATTATTATTGGAATACAAAAAATATTGGGTGTAAAAAATACCATTTCTAAACTCAATTTTGATGCCTGTTTTCGACACCGATTTTTGGGGGTGATTTTAATCCAAGTTTACAAAACTTAATAATTGCCAAAGAAACAGAATATGCCGAAATGCATGTCATAACAAGACTTTTAAGTTGTTGCGAAAAAATTTGCCCCAAAATCGCAAAAAAAATGACCGCCTTAGCGGTCAATTTAGGAGTTCCCAATTCTCCTTCGGGCTTCGCCCGATAGATTATTAAGTACTTTTTATTAAACCAAAAGCGAAAACGATTGTGAACAGTTTATCGCAGATTTTTTTTATTTGTTTTTTAAAAAATACTCAACATTCAATTATATTAACGAATTTGTTGAGTATTTTCTTTTAACATTTTTTAATATTTTCACTAAAAATTCAATTATAGTGACTTTTTTCACTATTTAGCATTGGGATTATTATCCGAAATATCGTAATTTTGGTGTTCAAAATATTTTACACGACTGAGCGGCCAAAAACGAAGTTTTGCACGACCGATAAATCGGTCTTCGGGTAAAAAGCCCCAATAGCGACCGTCTTCGGAGTTTCCTCGATTATCGCCGAGCATAAGATATTGACCTTCGGGAATTATTGCGGGGCCGCAATTCATTTCGGGTTCGCAAGCCGAGTAATCGCTTTTGACATAAGGTTCTTCGAGGATTTTATCGTTGATATAAACGTGATAAATACCGTCTTTGTTGGGTTTAATTTCAAATTTATCTCCCGGAAGTCCGACAACACGTTTGATGAAAGCGACATCTTCGCAGAAAAAGCCCGTAAGCCTTTTAAACATTGTAAAAGCACCATATTTCAATTCTGTTGATGGCGGGTAAAAAATCATAATATCGCCACGGTCAGGGGTTTTGTAAAATCTTGAAACTCTTTCGACGAAAATTCTATCTTTGATATCCAAAGTCGGATACATCGAAAGTGACGGAATCCAGCGGATTTCGCCGAGAAAAAATCTTATAACCATAACCGCCACAACCACAAAAATGACCGTATCAACGGTTTCTTTAAGAAAAGCGATTACTTTTTCTTTATTAATTTCCATTCTAAATCCTTTTCAGTTCTTCGCACAAATTTCTAAGTGCGTCCGCATATTGATTATCAGAAAAATCCGTCAGTAAATCAAGGGCATTATTTGTGAATTTGTTAATGCAATCTGCCGATTTGCTTATGGCACAAGAGTTTTGCAAATCGGAAAAATCTATTTCGGAAAAATTTTTGATGTTTTTATTTTCTGCATAAAAAATTATCGGCAAAGTGCAAATCCCGTTTTCCAAATCTGAGCCGACTGGCTTGTCTGTTGGGTTTTGCCGACAATTTGAAACATCATCTCGAATTTGAAAAGCAATTCCGAAATTTTTTCCGAATTTTTCCGCAAAATCAAAATGCTCCGTCAAATTTTCCGCTGCAAACACCGAAAACAAAATCGTTTTAAAAAGTTCAGCCGTTTTTTTTTCTGATTTTTCAAGATATTTTTCGACAGAAATAATTTGATTTTTTTCACCGAGTTGGTTAATTTCACCGTCACAAATCGTCAAAAACATGTTTGCAAAACGCTTTAACACGTTGTCATTATTGAGTTTCAAAAGTTCTTTAAGTACAATTGATATCAAAAAATCACCGCCGAGTACAGCGGCATAATTGCCGAAAACACTGTTGAAACTTGACTTTCCCCGTCGCAAATTGCTCTTGTCAACAATGTCGTCATGGATTAACGATGCGTTGTGAATAATCTCTCCGATAGCACAAACCGTGATTTGTGCGTCTGAAACGCTGCCACAGAAGGCCTTTGCAGCCAATAAGGCTATTGTTGAACGAATTTTTTTTGAACCGGTTAAAATATATTCGAGAAAATTTTTTGTCAAAAAATTTCTGTTCTCGGATAGAATATTGCAAATTTTTTCATCAACTTGCTTTAATTCTGAAGATATTGAGTTAATTGGGTTTTCGTACATTTTTGGTCTGCTCGTACTGTAAAAAATTAAAATAATTATAACATATCTTAAAATTTTTTTGATTATCCGCTTGTAATTTTTTTTTGCCCATGTATAATAAAAACACAAAGCAAGAATTGCGGGGGTAATTCAGTGGTAGAATGCCTCCTTGCCAAGGAGGATGTCGCGAGTTCGAGCCTCGTCTCCCGCTCCATTAAAAAAAGAACCGATTGAGGTTCTTTTTTTTGTGTCTTTTGAGGAAAATTTTTGAGCGACGAGGCTCGAAATTAAGACGGAATTGATAACGCAGTCACTTCGTTCCCGCTGTCCCGCTCTATTTAAAAAAGAACAGATTGAGGTTCTTTTTTTTTGTGTGTTTTGAAGAAAATTTTTGAACGACGAGGCTCGAAATTAAGACGGAATTGATAAAATCCAAAGTAGTGACGATAACTACTTAAATTTTTATCAAAAATTACACAGGTCAGGGCAAAAAATTTTCTGTTGTGTAACACATTCGTAATAATTTTCCCTTTTGTGGCAATTTATTTTTTTGAGCGGTATTCAAAAAGAGTGTGGGTTCTAAATCCGTAGTGTGTTTGAAAGTGTGGTACAAAATGGCAATCGCTCCTATCAGTTCAGTTAATGTAGTTTCAACAAAACCTGTTGAAAATAAAAAAGTTTCAACTCCGATTTCTTCAGAAAGACCTGAAGTTCAACAAAAAGTTGCAGAACAGGGAGCATTGAAATCGTACTTTTTAGGCGGACAAGCCGTTTCATTCGGTGGTTTCCCCGTTAGCACAGGCGGTTTTATTACAAAGAAAATCGATGATGTACCTTGCTGTTGCTGTGGCGGAAGAATGGTAAGAAATAACCAAATGGGTGCAAAAGCCGCTGAATTTGACAACATCAGAGGCGAAGCGTTGGCAGATAAAATCAATGCAGACAAAGACTTTTTCAGAACTCCGCAAAGAGTTGTTATGATGCTTGCCGCAGAAGAAGCACGCAAAAACCCCGACTACGATTTGGCTCAAGCAAAAAATGCCATCGGTAACGGACTTCAAAAAAGAACTCAAGATTATTGTATCAACTCTTTGAAAGAAGCAGATGCCGCTGTAAAAGCAACTTACGGCGAAAACAACCCGACTTCAAAATTAATTGCAAGACAAATTGAAGAATTGGATAGCGGTAAAATTAACAGAAGAAATTTTACTGATAAATTGGTTAAACAACAAGGTTCGTTAGACCCCATTACTTACGAAAAAGTTATGGACGCAGCAATGAACATTCCGCAAGATTTTTCGGAAGTCAGAAAGGCTTACGGTCAAGCAAACGGTAGTTCACACGGAATTGCAAGATCATTGTTGAAACAATCAATGCAAACAATCGAACATATCCACCCGAAATCAAAAGGCGGTCCGAACGCAACAGAAAACTTTATTGCTGAATGCGGTGATTGCAATTGGCCGAGAGGAAACTCATCATACATGCAATGGTTAAAGGTTCACCCTGAATATCCGATTAAAGCACAACACCATATCGAATGGTTCCAACAACAAATCGTTGACGGCAAAATCGGCTCAGACTACGATGATTACGGTGTTGACGTAAAACAAACTCTTTCAAAAGAAACTAACGGTCAAATTAACCTCAAAGTTCTTTCTCCCGAAAAAATTAACGAACTCAGAGAAGCAAAACAAGCAGGCGAAGACGTAAACGTTAGCGAAGAAATTGCAAAACAAGAACAAGAAAAAGAAGAAGCATAGTTTTTGTTGAAACAATGTTTAAAAATCAAGGCGGACTTTAAAATCCGCCTTTTTAATGAAAATTATATAATCGCTTTCAATAAGTCCAATAAAGAATGAATATTATTTGCTTTTTCTTCAAAAAGCCTCGATTCTTCAAGTTCTTTGCCAACTTTTGATGCAATCATTTTTTTTACATCAGCACTCAATTCATTGGCGTTATTGTATTCTTTTCTGATTTTAGAAAGTTCTCCGTTGTCGAGGAAAATTCCGCCGCAATTGTAGCATTGGTCAATAGAAATAACCTCTTTTGGACTTGCAAAATTTTTTACCATTTTGGTTTTGCAAACGGGACAAATCCTGTCATTATCAGGAACTTGTTTGAAATTTTTTCCTTTTAAAAACTCAAGAACTTCGTTAATATCTTTTTTGTTGTCCCGAAATTGTTCTAATTCTCTGTTATCAAAGTAAATTCCACCGCAACCGTCTAAACAGATATCGATTTTAATGTTTCTGTCTTTTATCAAAATTTCTTTCATGTCGCCACCGCAAGCAGGACACTTTAATTTTCTTTCCATAATCTACCTCAATAAATTTGTGAATAATTATAAATATATCATATTTTTTGATAATTGTGTTATCAAGTTGCAAGAAAATGGAGATATTGTCATTGTGAGGGCGAACGCAGTGAGGACGTGACAATCCGGTAACCACGCATTTTTTTCGATGAATGAGTATAGTTTTATCCTTTTACATAAAGAATGACAACAGGAAATGTTTAATCATTCCGCCGTAAAGTGCGACCAAAAACATCGAAAGCAACAAACACGGTCCGAACGGCCAATATGTCGGATTTTCTTTAAGGCTGTCATTCGTAACGATAAGTTTGCAGAAATAAATTCCCGACACACAGAGCAATGCCAAGAAAACATACTGTATGATTGAGTTTGCGGCACTTAAAAACGGCAATTTATACAAGAAAAATGCCACGAAAAATATTCCGCCCGTAACCAAAACTTTATAGTGTTTATTAATGTACAATTTTTTGATAAATGACGGGATAACAAAAATGACTTGCAAAATCACGGCAAGCACAAGTGCGACAAAAAACCATTTTATACCGAGCAAAGCACCCATTGCTGCGGCAATATAAGTATCACCCGTGCCAAAGGCTCTTTTTCTGACCATAAGCCAGCCGATGCCCGATAAAAGTTCCATCGACAATGCACCGACAATAAGTCCGATAAGCGGCGGCAAAAAATTTCCGCCCAACGCAAATGTTTGAAACAACAAAATTATTACGGCAAGCGAAATTGTATGTACGTCAAAAACCACTTTTTCCTTGATATCCGTAATCGCAATGACCACAGCAATGGAGAAAATTACGAGGAAAAACGGCAACAAAATCAAATTTTGCCATTGAATGGACGATTCAACCAAAGTATGAGCAAAATGGTTATAAAACCATAAAAAACCGCAGCCTGTCAGAAATTCGACAATCGGATACTGTTTGCTGATAGGATTTTTGCAATTTCTGCATTTTCCGCCCAAAATCAACCACGACAACACGGGAATGTTATCATAAGGTTTGATTTTCGCCCCGCATTTTGGGCATTTTGATGGAGGAAGAACGATTGATTCCCCCGTAAACGCTCTCAATGCAACGACATTCAAGAAACTGCCGATACAAGTTCCAACAATAAAAATAAAAAATCCGTATAAATTAAACAGTTGTTCCGACATCTTCTTGTCCCTCGTTTATTATTTCAAAAAGTGCTTTTAATGCTTTTTTAATTCTTCTTGATACCTGCATTTGAGAAATCCCCAATTTTTCGGCGATTTTCGTTTGGCTGATATCCTGAAAGAAATTCAAATCAATCACTTCTTTAAGATTGGGCGGCAATTTTTCCAAGGCTTCTTTGAGCATAATTTTATTTTCCTGATATTCCGCAAGCGAACTGTAATTTTCGTTCGGAATTTTCTCGGAAAGTGCCTGACCATCCGAATCCGTGTAAGAAAGAATTTGGTCTAAAGACATAACGTGTCTTCTTCTTTCGACGTCCATAACCTCACGGATTTTGCCGACGGGAGTTTTGAGTTCATCAGCAATTTCACGCTCTGTGGGAAAATTCCCGTCAGAATCTTTAAACTCGTTCATCATTTTATTAACACGATAAGCGAGTTCGTAAATTTCTCTCGGAGCCTTGATTATAGAGGCTTTATCCCGCAAATAATGCCTGATTTCGCCCGTAATGAAATATGTTGCGTACGTTTTGAAATTTGTACTTACCGAAAAATCAAACATTTTTACGGCTTTAATCAAGCCCAAAATACCGACCTGCAAAATATCTTCCGTCGGGTCGGTGCTGCGGCGTGCAAGATGGGAAGCAATCTTTCTCACGAGAGGGACTGCTTCCGTAATAATTTCATTTTGAAGATTTTTGATTTTTTTCGGATTATCTGTTTGTTTAATTTCTTTCAGATATTCCTTGATTTTTTCGTAATCTGTATCTTGCTCAGCCATTGTGTTTCTCAAATTCTAAGATGATTATATCATAATTTGAGAAAATATTGTTTTTTGTTAAGGAATTAACTCAAATCTGTGCGGGATAAGTTCATCGACAGTAAATTCAACAGGTTTGCCGTCTTTATCTTCAACGACGATTTTCATGCCCTGACCTTGTTCAAATTCGCAGAACCATTGACGGCAAGCACCGCAAGGCCAGCATAATTTTGTATTCGGTGAATAAATTGCGACTTTCATCAATCTGCTTTTTTCACCCAATGCAATTGCTGAAGAAATTGCGTTTCTTTCCGCACAAATTCCGACTGTGTAACTTCCGTTTTCAACATTGCAGCCGACATAAACATTGCCGTTTTCATATTCGATTGCAGCACCTACGTTAAATTTAGAATAAGGACAGTACGCATTTTTTGCTGCTTCTGCCGCTTTTTTTAACAATTCTTCGTTTGTCATATTGACCTCCACACAACTTTTGTTAACTCTCTCCGACTGACAAGTCGGGAATACATTATAACACAAAATTCTAAAATCATTCATATACAGGATATAAATTTTAAGAAAAATAAGGATAATTATTTGTGTAATAATTAAACGGGGACATGCCCATTCAGGGGTAAAAAGTTAACTTTTAGTAATATTTGTTAACAATTGTGACTTAATGCATTACAATATAGTATTATTTTATTAGCAGAATGGAAAAATAGAGGCTTATTGTGGCAGAAAAACTTATCATATCAGGGGGACAACAATTATGCGGCAATGTTTCAATCAGCGGTGCGAAAAACGCTGTTTTGAAATTAATGGCGGCGACACTCCTTGCGAAAGATGTCACAAAAATCTATAACGTTCCCGAATTGACCGACGTAACGATTATGTTGAGTGTAATCGGCGGTTTGGGTGCAAAAACTTCTTACGACAAAGTCGAAAAAAGCGTCACGATTGACACAAGAGAATTGACAAGTATCGTTGCGGGTTATGAATTTGTAAGCCGAATGAGAGCGTCATTCATCGTTTTGGGTGCTTTGGTCGGAAGATGCAAAGAGGCAATCGTTGCACTCCCCGGAGGTTGTGCAATCGGTGAAAGACGTGTTGATTTCCACATCAGAGGACTTGAAAGCCTCGGTGCTACAATAAAAATCGAAAACGGATACGTTCACGCTCACGCTCAAAAATTGGTCGGAACGGATATTTATTTGGATATTCCGTCTGTCGGTGCTACGGAAAACTTAATGTTGGCGGCTGTTTTGGCAGAAGGTTCAACAAGAATTCAAAATGCTGCACAAGAACCTGAAATCGTTGATTTGGCAAACTTCCTCAACGCAATGGGTGCAGACGTTAACGGAGCAGGTACTTCAGAAATTGTTATTAACGGCGTAAAAGCAGAGCAACTTCACGGCGTTGAATACACAACAATTCCCGACAGAATTGAAGCAGGCACCTATATGGCTGCAATTATTGCAACGAGAGGAAAAGGTATCATCAGAGATATTAATCCGTCACACTTGACATTCTACACATCAAAACTTACACAAATGGGTGCAAAGATTAAATTGATTGAACCGACGGCATTTGAAGTAAGTTGTAATCAAAGATTAAAAGCGTTAAACATCGTAACGCAACCCTACCCCGGATTTCCGACGGACTTGCAATCTTTGGGAATGGCTTTGTTGACCGTTGCAGACGGAGTCAGCATCATTACCGAAAGTCTTTATGAAAACAGATTTATGCAAGTTCCCGAACTCAGAAAAATGGGTGCTGATATTCACCAAGAAAGAAATCACGCTTTGATTAAAGGGGTTGAAAGACTCTCGGGAGCAAACCTCAGAGCGAGCGACTTGAGAGCGGGTGCTGCATTGGTAATTGCGGCTTTAATGGCTGACGGATACAGCACAATTGATGAGTTGCACCACATTGACAGAGGTTACGAGCTTTTAGTTCCGAAATTAAAAGCGTTGGGTGCAAAAATTGAAAGAGTTGACGACGAACAGGATATCGTCGCTGACAAAGTTAGAGGAAATCTTAATGGAACAACCAAAGTATAAAAGGTGGTATGACCACGACCCTGTGTTACTGCAGGTTATAAACATTTTGAAAGATTATCAGACAGAATTGCGTGCTCAGGCAGAGGTTTTTCTGTTGAAAATCGAAGAAAGAGTTTCTAAGGAAACAATCGAAAAATTTTATGAAATGGTCAAACCCGCTGACGGAAACCGTTGGTATGACAAAGACCCCGTTATTTCTAAAACGGTTGAACTTTTAAGAGTAGTTCCTCCTGATGTCCAAAAAGCGGCTGCGGAACACTTTTTGAAAACGTTGAAAGAGTTGGGCATTGACCCTGAAAAACCGAAAACGGACCGGGAAAATTCAGAAAAACAATAAAAAAAGACCTCAAAAGGGTCTTTTTTATTGCAAAAATACGGTTTTTTAAAGAGTAAATTTTGTTTGTGATATTATAAAACACGTATGGAAGTATGTTTATCGATATTAAATAAAATAGATTCATTCCTGTGGGGAGCACCGCTGATTATCCTTTTAATCGGAACGGGGATTTATTTGACGCTCCGATTGGGATTTTTGCAGGTTGCAAAATTGCCGCTTGCGTTGAAATTGATTTTCAAGGCTGAAAATAAGGGCAAGGGCGAGGTTTCGAGTTTTAAGTCACTTTGTGTGGCACTTGCTGCAACTGTTGGAACGGGAAATATCGTAGGTGTCGCAACGGCAGTCAAAATGGGCGGTCCGGGGGCATTGTTCTGGATGTGGGTTGCCGCATTTTTCGGAATGGCAACGAAGTATGCAGAGGGTTTGCTTGCGATAAAATACCGTTCTGTGGATAAAAACCGCAATATTTCAGGCGGACCGATGTATTATATCAGAAAAGGTATGGGCGAAAAATACAAACCTTTGGCAATCTTTTTCGCTTTTGCAACAATGCTTGTAGCGTTTTTCGGAATCGGAACATTTCCGCAGGTCAATGCAATTATTGATAGTGTAAATATTTCTTTCGGTGTGCCGAAATTGGCGACAAACATTGTTTTGACGGTGATTGTCGGCTTGATTATTTTTGGCGGATTGAAAAACATTGCAAAAGTAACATCGAAATTAATTCCGTTTATGGCGATTTTTTATATCGGCATATCGTTTGTGATAATTTGCATGAACATCACATCTGTACCTGATGCAATCAGATTGATTGTGAAAGATGCTTTCACGGGAAGTGCGGCAGTCGGCGGGTTTGCGGGGTCAACAATTATGATGGCAATGCAAAGCGGTGTAGCGAGAGGTATTTTCTCAAACGAAGCAGGGCTTGGTTCTGCACCGATTGCAGCGGCGGCAGCAAAAACTCATTATCCGTCCGAACAGGGCTTAATCTCAATGACGGGAACGTTTATCGACACCATTATCGTATGTTCGATGACGGGATTGGTTTTGGTTTTAACGGGCGTTTGGTCGGGCGAATACAGCGGTGCGGCAATGACTTCGGCAGCATTTGTGCAAGGATTTGGTAATTTCGGAAGCATTTTGTTAACGTTGTCGCTTGTACTTTTTGCGTTTACAACAATTTTGGGCTGGAATTATTATGGCGAAAGGGCTTGCGTATATTTGTTCGGGGTCAAAGGAATTACGCCATACAGAGTGATTTTCATTGCTATGATTGCACTTGGAGTCTTTTTGAAGTTAGATATCATTTGGATTTTGGCAGATATTGTAAACGGATTAATGGCAGTTCCGAACCTTATTGCTTTGGTGGCTCTTTCGGGCGTCGTTGTTGAAGAAACTAAACTTTATCTCAACATGTTAAAAACTAAAGCCGAATAGATTTATTTTGCCGAAAAAATCGATATTATGGAATTTTTTTGCTAAAATGGTATAGCAATGAAAAAAGTCGGAATAATTTTAGTTAATTTATTTTTGATGATATTGGTCATTATCGGGGCTGAATTTTACAGTTATCTTGATGCCAACAAACTTTTCGAGCAAAAAATTCCTTATTTCCGAAAGAAAACCGACACTACGGTTGAAACTTTGAAAACCGATGAGAATATGAGAAAACCTTGCGGTTTGGAGTATAAAAAGAAATCGATTTTGATTTACGGCTGTTCGGTGGCGTACGGATTTGCACTTTCTGACGAGGAAAGTTTCGGGAACAGATTATCGGAATTTACGAAAAGACCCGTTTATAATTTTGCAATGTCGGCAAAAGGCTTGCAGCACGCTTATTTTTTGCTCAAAAACGACGAGAAAATTTCGCCCGAACCCGAATATGTTTTTTATGTTTTTATCAACGACCATTTGAGAAGAATGTTTGTTGACTGCAATAGGATTGACAATTTGAATTACCTGACTTATCGGGTAAAAAACGGAGAATTGGTTGAAAACAGACAGGGGACATTGAGCGATAAGTCGTATCTTGCGAGCAGTTTGAAGAATATGACTTATTATGGGCTGAAAAATATTTTCAAAAATCAAATTTTTGATTTGGCAAATCTTTACATTGTTTCTATGAAAAATGAAATTAAGAGTAAATATCCGAGTACAAAATTTGTTTTGATTGATTACGATAACGGCTATTATTCCGAACTTACGTCCGAAAGGATTGCAAGACTTGAGAAAGAGGGTGTCGAAGTCATTGTTTTAAACGATGAATTTGACGACAAATTGAAAATGGACAGTTATAAAAATCCTGTTCAAAAAGACATTTTCAGACACCCGAACGGCAAGGCTTGGGAATTAGTTGTAAAATATCTTTCCCAAAAATATAACTTATAAAATTTTTGTTCTATAATTTTATCAGTAAAAGGAAAGTATGTATGAACAATATTAAGAAATTAAGAAATATAGCAATTATTGCACACGTTGACCACGGTAAAACAACACTTGTTGACTGTATGCTTAAATATGCGGGCGTTTTCAGAGAAAACCAACAAGTTCAGGCGTGTGTATTGGATAGCAATGACCTCGAAAGAGAAAGAGGCATTACAATTTTGTCAAAGAATATCTCAATCGATTATGACGGCTATAAAATCAATGTTATCGACACCCCCGGTCACGCAGATTTCGGCGGGGAAGTAGAACGTGTACTCGGAATGGTTGACGGTGCATTGTTGATTGTCGATGCGGCTGAAGGTCCGATGCCCCAAACAAGATTTGTTCTTTCAAAGGCTCTCGAATTGGGAATCAGAGTTATCGTTGTCATTAACAAAATCGATAAACCGGCTGCTGACCCGATGGGTGCTTTGGATAAAGTTTTTGATTTGTTTACGGAATTAACCGATAACGACTATTTGATTGATTTTCCGTACATTTTCTCAAGCAGTTTGAACGGATTTGCAATCAAAGATTTGGACGCTCCGAGAGAAAACATACAACCGCTTTTGGACTGTATCGTTGAAAATATCAATCCCCCTGTCGCAAATGTTGAAGGCAAACTTCAATTCCACGTAACAACTTTGGACTACAACGATTACGTCGGAAGAATTGCAATCGGAAGAATTGTCGGTGGCGTTTTGAAAGCAAAAGACCAAGTTTCGTTAATTACCCGTGACGGCGAAGTTAAACACGGTCAAATCACAAAATTATATACATTTAAAGACCTCGGCAGAGTTGAAACGGATGTTGCTTACGCAGGTGATATTGCGGGCGTTGTCGGATTTCCCGATATCCAAATCGGTGAAACAATTTCAACGTTCAATGACCCCGAAGCATTACCGTTGATTAAAATAGACGAACCGACTTTGCAAATGAATTTCTCGGTCAATGACAGCCCGTTTGCAGGCACAGAGGGTAAATTCGTAACCAGCCGTCAACTCAGAAAAAGACTTTATGACGAACTCGAAAAGAACGTAAGTTTGAGAGTTGAAGATACTGATTCTACTGATGTTTTTAAGGTTTCAGGCCGTGGAGAACTTCACTTGGGCATTTTGATTGAAACAATGCGTCGTGAGGGTTATGAATTTCAAGTTTCAAAACCGGAAGTAATTATCAAAACAATCGACGGAATGCAATATGAACCGTATGAAAATTTGACAATTGACGTTCCGAGCGGAGATGCAGGCTATTGTATCGAAAGATTGGCTTCAAGAAAAGGCGAAATGCTTTCTATGAATACAACAGATACAAGAACCATCTTGGAATTTTCAATCCCGTCAAGAGGCTTAATCGGCTTTGGTACGGAATTTGTCAGAGCAACTGCGGGCGAAGGCATTATGAGCCATACGTTTGACGAATACAGACCTTGGGCAGGCGATATCCCAAGACAAAGAACAGGCTCACTGATTGCATTTGAAACGGGTGAAGCCGTACCTTATGCACTCGCACAGTTTGAAGACAGAGGAACATTCTTCATTACCCCGAAAACAAAAGTTTATAGAGGAATGATTGTCGGAGAATGTAATAAACCGCAAGACGTCGAGATTAACGTATGTAAAACGAAAAAACTTACAAACATGAGAAGTTCAACCGCAGATGTTATGGTAACTCTTCAAGCCCATAAAACAATGTCCATGGAAGATTGCATGGAATATATCGGCGAAGATGAACTTATGGAAATTACTCCTGAAAATATCAGAATGAGAAAAGCAGACTTGACTCAAAGAAGATATAACAGATAATTTTCAGATGTTTTCGGATTGTTTGCGGAAGGGCAAAAATCAATCGTCCTTTTTGTTGAAAAGTTTTTTGTAAACGAGTGAGCAGAGTGCGAGGGCGGAAACGAGGAGTTTCCGCCCTCAGACAAGTTTAATGCGAGCGAAGTGATAAACAAGGCGAAGTATCTGTTTTACTCATTCATCAAAAGTGTAGGGTTGACTTTAGTCAACCAATTCTTTCCTCGTCATTCTGAGATTTTGTAAAAACCGAAGAATCTATTTTATTGAAATAATTTGCAACTCTTGTCATTGCGAGGACAAACGTAGTGAGTACGTGGCAATTCAGTGTTTTTCATTTGTTGGAAAATGTCATCTCTGTTTCATAAAAATTATTTTTTCAGCAAATAAGAAATCAGTGTCAAATTTTCTTCGGACACTTCGAGTCCGTCAACGCTGAGGTTTCCGATTTTGACAGTTTTGTTTTTGCCGTGATAGTCACTTCCACCGCTGATTAAGAGGTCATTGATTTTCGCTTGCTCAAGCAAAAAGTCAATTTCTTCTTGAGAATATCTTGAATAACAACACTCTAAACCTTTGATACCAAGGCTTTTCATTGTTTCTAAACGTTTTAAAAATACTTCTTTTTCAATATGAACTTCACCCTCTCCGCCAAGCGGGTGTGCCCAAATCGGAGTCGCATTTGCCCTCAAAAGCGTACTGATGCCCTCTTCTGTCGAAAATTTCGTTTTCGGAACAACACACGTATCAAGATATTTTTTCATCGCAGAAACAGTATCCGTTGCCAATTTGCGGTTAACCAAAATATTTGCGAAGTGCGTTTTGACAACACTCGGGCGGGAATACAGCCAATCAAGTTCTTCCTTCGTCAAATTTATGCCCCATTTATCCCGCAAATACTCAATTCTACGTTCCAATTTTACACGACGGAGTTTTTTGCCTTTCGCAATCAACGCTGAAAGTCCCTCGTCGCCCTCGTCATAGAGATATCCCAAAATGTGGCAACCGAAATTTTCCGTTTCGCAAGTCAATTCAACCCCTCTGATGAATGTAATTTCAGGTGGCGTAAGCATTTTCATCTTTTCGCAACCCTCAATCGTATCGTGGTCAGTAAGGGCAAAAGTCGCAATATGTGCGGTTTTTACACTATTTAAAAGTTCTTCGGGTGTTTCACTTCCGTCAGAAAAATTGCTATGCAAATGTAAATCCGATTTTCTCATTTTACAATTCCTGAACTGCACTATTGACAAGGCTTTCGACATCAAAATCCTGTTTATTCTCAGATTTATCCGACAAAAGAACAAGGTACTCAATATTTCCTGCAGGTCCTTTAATCGGCGAAACCGTTAAATTCAGGGCAAAAAGACCCAATTCGTCCTGTGCAAAATCAATAATTTCACGGATAACTTTTATATGAATTGTTTTATCTTTAACGACGCCATTTTTGCCGACTTCGTCACGTCCTGCCTCAAATTGCGGTTTGATAAGCGACACGATTTGGATATTTTCGGGCTGCATTAACGTCAAAATATTTTTCAAAACTTTTTTTATCGAAATAAAAGACAAATCCGTTGCACAAAAATCGGGCAAAACGTCGTTTTCATCGTAAATATCCGCTTTTGAGCAATTTTTAATATTCATTCGTTCAACGACTTTGACACGTTCGTCCGTCCTGAGTTTCCAAGCAAATTGCCCGTATCCGACATCGACGGAATAAACTTTTTTCGCACCGTTTTGGAGCATGCAATCCGTAAAACCGCCTGTTGACGCTCCTGCATCAAGGCAAATCCTGTCTTTCAAGTCCAAATCGAACGCTTTGACTGCCTTTGCAAGTTTAAATCCGCCCCTCGAAACAAAAGGCATCGATTTAACCTCGATATCAAGCCCCTCGTTGTATTCCAACTGATAGCCTGCCTTTGTGATTTTTTCGCCGTTAATTTTGACATTGCCCGCCATTATTGCGGCTTGAGCCTTGCTTTTGGTTTCAAAATAACCCAAATCAAATAAAATTTTGTCTAAACGTTCTTTCATTTTTCTCCAAAATTAAATATTTTTTTTGCATTCAAAGTAGTCGCCCTATCAACTTCTTCAAACGATATTTCCTGAATTTTTGCAATTTCTTCCGCAACAAATTTGACGTAAGCGGGCGAATTTTCTTTTCCACGATGTGGAACGGGCGTCAAATAAGGCGAATCGGTTTCAAGAAGCAATCGGTCGAGTGGAGTGATTTTGGCAACTTCTTTCGTTTTTTTAGCATTTTTAAACGTAACAACACCGCCCAAAGCAAGGTACCAACCCTCTTTCAGACATCTTTGTGCAAACTCGGGAGAACCTGAAAAACAGTGCATAACAACAGGAATTTCTCCGCCCGAATATTTCTTCAAAATGTCGAAAGTGTCGCCGTGAGCCTCTCTGTCGTGGATTAGCACGGGCAAATTTTTTCGCTTGGCAATTTCAATTTGTTTAATAAAAATTTCTTTTTGCAAATCGTGATTTTCTTGTTCTTTAATCCAATAATAATCAAGCCCAATCTCACCAACCGCAACGATTTTGGGGTGGTCGCAATAATTTTCGACAATCTCCGCCCAATTTTCAGGCAAATCAGAAATTTCTTCTGGCTGAATGCCCACTGCCCCATACAAATTGTCGTATTTTTCTATCAACTCGATTATACTGTCAAACTCATTCGGCACAACCCCCGGAATGACAACCTTTTCCACTCCGGCAGCCTTGATTTCCGCCAAAATTTCATCAATCCTGTCCCTGTAACATTCAATATTCAAATGAGCATGCGTATCAATCATAATCTTATAATAGCCTACTCCGCAAAATCCGACAAGATGCAATTGCTGAGCAAAAATCCGTCATTCGTCAGGGCATAACCGTTTTCGGTTTTTTTGAAAAATTTTTCATATTTTTTTAACACATCATAATATTTTTTTTCAAAATCTATGTCAAACTTTTCATTAATCGCCGAAATGTTTATCCCATCTGCTTTTCGGAACCCTAAAAAAATCGTTTCTTCAAGTTGAACATCTTTTGTCAAAACTTCTTTTTCTGTCAAATTCATCGGATTTTCGAGGTATTTTTCAATGGTATTTTCGTGTGTATATCTTGTCAAATCCTCGAAACCGCTTGCAGCACAACCAAAACCGTAATAATTTTCCGCATTCCAATAATTCAAATTGTGCCTCGACGCAAACCCTTTTTTGGCAAAATTACTGATTTCATAATGCTCATAGCCATATTTTGAAGTAATTTCGCATAATTTCAAATACATATCAGCCTGCATATCCTCGTCGGGCAAGTCTTTCGGCGGATTTTGGAAAAAGGACGAGCCTTCTTCAATTTTTAACCCGTAAGAAGATATATGTTCAACACCGATTTCGCAAGCCGTGATGACAGATGCCGAAACATCGCTCATAGTCTGAGTCGGCAGCCCATAAATCAAATCAATATTTATATTTTTAAATCCTGCTTCCCTTGCAGCATAAATAGTATCAAAAGCTTGTTTTACCGTGTGTTTTCGCCCGATTATTTTCAGCAGTTTATCATCAAAACTTTGCACTCCGAAACTGATTCGATTTACACCGACATCTAAAACGCCCTTTATCCAATCAAGAGTTGTGCTTTCGGGATTTGCCTCAATTGTGATTTCTGCATTATTTTCAAAATCAAATTTTGAAACAATTTTACCAATTTGCGAAAAACCAATCAGTGACGGCGTTCCGCCCCCAACATAAAGAGTTTTGATTTTTTCCCGACGATATCTTTTGTCAATTTCCGCCAAAAGTCCGTCGAGATATTTTTCTCGCAAATCGAGTTCAGGATAGGACGAAAACGAACAATAGCGGCACTTTCGCAAGCAAAACGGTATGTGAACGTAAACGCTTGAGGTCATTATTTAATCATCTCGTACAAAAGTCTGTAAACCTTTAATATATGTGTATTTAAGGCAAAACCTTGTTCTTTTCTGAAAGTATAAGATTTTTCCATATATTTCACATATCCGTCATTTTGATTTTGTTCGAGTTCCAAAACCGACGTGATTGCATCGTTTGCGTCGATTTTATACAAACCTTTTTCAGAGTCATAATTCATCGAACAGCCGAATTTTACAAGTTCCGCACCTGTATTTTTGCCGAACAATGCACCGCTTGCAACCAATTTTTTCAACATTGAAACATCTTTTTTGGCAAGTGCAAGGTCAGCCGCCGTAAATCCGTCATTTGAGAGAGAATTTATGTCTGCACCGTTGAAAATCAAATCAGCCGCAATGTCCTCATTGCCTTGCAAAATGGCAATTTGCAATGCCGTCAGTCCGAGATTTTTTTCCTTAACATTCAAGTCGGCATTTGCTTTCAATAACGGTTTAATAACCGTTTCATTTTTGTCTATAACCGCCGTCATTAAAGGTGTTACGTTGGAACTTTCCTTATATTTGCAAACAACATTCACGTTTGCACCGTCTTTGATGAGCGTTTCGACAGTTTTAACGTCATTTTTTTCGACTGCCGCCTGAAGCATTGTTTTGCCGTTTTCATCGGTCATATTGACGTCGGCACCCGCTTTGACAAGTTCGTCATAAGATTCCGTTTTATTTGCCGTAATTGCAGATTTTGCAAGGACTTCGCCCTCTTTCGATTCAACATCGATTTTTGCACCGTTTGCTTTCAAGCATTCAACGATGTCTTTTTTGCCGTAAAACGTAGCCGTGACAAGCGGAGTCGCCCCATGAACGGTTTTCGCCTCGATATTTGCACCTGCAACAATCAAAATTTGGGCAATTTCTTTATTTCCCTTGTAACAAGCGGTATGCAAGGGTGTCGTACCGTCTTGAACAGTTGCGGTATTAATTTTTGCACCACGTTGGAGCAAATATCTTACGACCTCGGGGTTTTCGCTCTCAACGGCAGCATGCAACGGTGTAAACCCGTCCGCATTGACAACATTGACGTTCGCACCCGCCTCGGCAAGGTTTTTAACCATTGCGAGGTTGCCGTTAAAACTTGCCCAAATCAAAGGCGTTGTGTTTGATTTTACTGCCGTATCAGGCTTCATGCCCGCCATAAGGTACATTCTGACAAGTTCGGTTTTATTGAGTTCTGCCTGTTTGACAAAATCTTCCTCATTAAATTTCAAACCTGCCTGTTTGATTTGTTTTTTATATTGAGAAATTTCTTTTTTATTTTTTTCGACGGGAACGTAGTCGGATTTTTTCTCTTGAACAGACTTAATCTCTTCTTGCGGTTGAATTTCGTCAGAAGTTTTCATTTCCTGTTCAACGTTTTCCGGCTGCTCATTGTCGGACAAAGATTTTTCAGGCTCTTTTTTATTTTTAAGATTTAATTCCTGTTCGGGCAATTCCTCGTTATACTCTTGGTTTTCAGGATTTACGTCATCTGAATCAGAATCTGAATTTTCTTTAATTTCTTCATTTTTGATGTCCCCGTTTTCCTTTTTTGGAGCCATTCTTTCGGGTTCTTGAGGTTGAAGATTATGTTTAATTTCTTTAACTTCTTTAAATTCTTTAACTTCCTGCTCATTCACATTTTTTTGTTCGGAAATTTCGGGCTTATCAGCCGTTGTTTCAGGCTCTGCGATTATTTTAGTATTTTCGGATTGTTTTTCTTGCATTTCTTTTTCATATTTCAAACGCTCCTCATTTCTTTGGCGTTTGAGGTTTTGAAGTTCTTTTTTTGCAGCCTTTTGAGCCTTTTTGTACTCGGAATTTTGTTTTTTTGCATTTTTAATTGCTTCATCTGCTTTCATTTTTGCAAATTCTTGTTTCTCAAAATTCGCTTCCTCAAGGGATTTTGACGTGGTTATTTCATTTGCAACGGTTTTTGCACTTGTCGGATTTTCGACTTCTTTTGCACAGACATTTTCCTGCAAAACAGGTGCAACAGTTAACATTAAAGCGATAAGCAATATAATCTTTTTCATAAAAATTCCTCTTCTGATAAAAGCATAATGTATTTTTTCAAATATGTAAAATTTTTAACAAAAACGTATCGTTATGCCCTGTTTTAACAATCGTGGTAAAATGTCATTATGATACTGAAAGTTACAATCAAAGATATTGCGGAAATCGACCTCGACGAAGTTATGGAAATTGAGGCTGATGCCTATCCCAACCATCATTGGTCACGGGTTTCTTTTGAAAACGAAATTTCAAACAAATTGGCAACTTATAGATGTGCTTTGACGGCAAAAGGCGATATGGCGGGGTTTTACGGATTTTGGCAAATTCTTGAAGAAGCCCATATCACAACTATCGCAACGCATTCGGACTTCAGACGGCAAGGTGTTGCAAAAACATTGATGTTCGATTTGATTGATGAATGTTACAAAAAAATGATTAAATATATCACCCTCGAAGTCCGTGAGAGTAACATTGCGGCGATTTCTTTGTATGACAAATTCGGATTTTCCACAATAGGAACAAGAAAAAAATATTATCAGGACAATAATGAAGATGCCTTAATAATGTTTACCGAAAACATTTGGTATGATAAATTTAAGTCAAATTACAAAAAACTGAAAGAAGAATTTTACGGGCAAATATAATGACAAACGAAATTCAGCAAAAAAAGCAAAAAACTCCGCAATACTCACCGCTCAGGCTCATCGGCATGTTGTCTTTTGTCGGATTTTTTACCGTATTATTAATCGTTGCAACCTTTACAAGAATCAAACTTTTCAACATTTTGCAACCGTTTGTCGGCATGCTTCACCCCGAGTTTTTCCAAGATTTAGCATCGGTTTTTGCGTTTAAAGCATATTTTTATGTCCCGCAAGTCCCCGTATTGCTTTTCTCCGTGGCTCTTTTGGGTGCAGCCTGCACAATGACTTCGGCATTTTTCTATATAGTTTTAGGTTTAACTTTAATTCCTGTATTCGGCTTGGGTGGCGGGTTTAACTATGTTTTGCAACCATCATTCGGATACATTTTGGCATTTATTCCCGCAGCGTTAATCGCAGGCGGAATTATGTATCGCAATCATTCGCCGAAAAATATGTTAAAAGCAACAATCACGGCTGTTTTGCTTATCCATATTTTGGGATTTTTCTATATGCTTTTAGTTTTGCTTTTAAAGCATGCCAATTTTTCATACATCATGGATTGGCTCTTGTTTGAAAGTTTCACAAGGGCAATATACGACATCATTTTCGGTTTTTTGGCAATGCTTCTCGCAAAACTTTGCCGAAAATTTACTTGGATTATAACGGCGGTTTAATAAAATTTTTCATAATAAAAAAGAACCCCGAAAGGTTCTTCTTTGTTGATTAAGGAGCGAGGATTGTTATGACGTTTCGTCCTTCTAATGACGGTTTTCTTTCAACCGTTAATTTTACGTCTTTCAAGTCCTCTAAAAATCTGTTAGCCAAATCGTACGCCAATTGATTGTGCTGCATTTCACGTCCTCTAAGCATTACGACGATTTTAACCTTGTTTCCGTCAGCCAAAAATTTCTTAATATTTTTAATTCTGACCTGATAATCGTGAACATCAATTTTGTATCTGATTTTGATTTCTTTGATTTCAACGACTTTTTGTTTCTTTTTCGCTTCCTTGGCACGTCTTGCCATTTCGTATTTATATTTTCCGTAATCAAGAATTTTCGCAACGGGCGGTTCTTGATTGGGCGAAACAACGACCAAATCAAGGTCTTTGTCTTGTGCCATTTGGAGTGCTTTTGCAGTTGCAATGACTCCGTGATTATTTCCTTCATCGTCAATTAATCTGACTTCTTTTGATGTAATTCTTTCATTTAACAACGAATTGTTGTTTTGGTTAAAATCTCTGCTGATAGTAATTCTCCTTCTTTTTATCTTTGTGAACTTTATAATAACAGGAAAATCCCGTTATAGCAAGTCATACAAAAAATTTATTTAACGATTTTATTTACATGGGGTTGATTTTATTTCATGTTTTAAATAATATTAACCTGAAGCCAAAGACATTTGGGGGACTGGCAAAGTTTAGCGACGGAAGTTACTGAAGTTTGCGGAAGGGTTGGCAGTTAGAAATAACAGGCAATCGGCAGAATCGGCAAAGCATGGTGGTTGGCAGTTAGAAATAACGGACAATCGGCAGAGTCGGAAAGTCACGGAGGCGTTAGTAATAACGAGCAGGTGCACGGCGGGTTGGCAGTTAGAAATAATAACCAATCGGCAAGGTTGAAAGTCAGAAGCGAGCAGCGATGTTCAATTAAGACTAAATCCGAAAATCCTTAAAAACATCGGATTGATTATGCTGTCATTTTAGCAAACGGATCTACATCCGTACAGATAT
>CAKVJR010000005.1 GCA_934754855.1 uncultured Candidatus Melainabacteria bacterium | reverse complement strand
GGTCAAAAAAATGTTGTTTTTTTGGTATGTTTACGCTACTTTTTTGATATACACATTTATTATTAGGAAGTATTAAAGGAGGATCTAATAATATGTCAGGTAAAACTATAACAGTTGACGGTAACTACGCTGCAGCGCACGTTGCGTACGCACTCAGCGAAGTATCGGCAATCTACCCTATTACTCCTTCATCTACAATGGGTGAATGGGTTGACGAATGGGCTTCTCAACACAAGAAAAACATTTGGGGCAAAGAAGTTAAAGTTGCTGAAATGCAATCTGAAGCAGGTGCAGCAGGTGCTGTACACGGTTCATTGGCTGCAGGTTCGTTGACTTCAACTTACACAGCTTCACAAGGTTTGTTGTTGATGATTCCTGTAATGCACAAAGCGGCAGGTGAAATGCTTCCGCACGTCATCCACGTTTCTGCTCGTGCATTGGCAGCACAATCATTGGCAATTTTCGGTGACCACACAGACGTTATGGGTTGCAGAAACACAGGCTATGCAATGCTCGCTGCAAACTCCGTTCAAGAAGAAATGGATATGGCTTTGGTTGCTCACTTGTCAACATACAAAGCAAAAGTTCCGTTCTTGCAATTCTTTGATGGTTTCAGAACTTCACACGAAATTCACAAAATCGAAGAAATTTCTTACGAAGATATCGCAAAATTAGTTGAACCTAAGTATATCGAAGAATTCAGAGCAAGAGCAATGAGACCTGAAGCACCGATTTGTAAAGTTGGTGCACAAAACACTGACGTATATTTCCAAGGTCGTGAAACAGTTAACAAGTATTATGAGGCTGTTCCTGATATCGTTCAAGAATATATGGACAAAGTTGCAAAAGTAACAGGCAGACAATATCACCCGTTTGATTACGTTGGTGCTCCTGATGCAACAGATGTTATCGTTGCAATCGGTTCAGGTTGTGAAACAATCGAAGAAACAATCGATTACTTGAACGCAACAAGAGGAACTAAGTACGGTTTGGTAAAAGTAAGATTGTACAGACCGTTCGACGTAAAACGTTTCAACGAAGCACTCCCTGCATCAGTTAAACGTATTGCAGTTCTTGACAGAACAAAAGAACCCGGTTCAATCGGTGAACCTTTATACTTAGATGTAGTTGCAGCACTTGCAGGTAAAGACATCAGGATTATCGGCGGACGTTACGGTTTGTCTTCAAAAGAATTTACGCCGTCAATGGTTTACGCTATTTACAAACACAGTGAAAACAATGGTTTCCACGGATTTACAGTTGGTATTGAAGATGATGTTACAAACAAATCATTGAAAGTTGAAGAACACATCGTTACAGAACCTGAAGGAACTACAAACTGTATGTTCTGGGGCTTGGGTTCAGACGGTACCGTTGGTGCCAACAAGAACTCAATTAAAATCATCGGTCAATATACAAACAAAGATGCTCAAGCATACTTTGCTTATGACTCTAAGAAATCTTTTGGTGTAACAGTTTCTCACTTGAGATTCGGTGACAAACAAATCAAATCAACATATTTAATTACTGCACCTGACTTTGTATCTTGCTCGGCACATGCTTATATCGGCAGATATGATTTGTTGAAAGGTATCAAAGAAAACGGTACATTCTTGTTGAATTCACCTTATTCAAAAGAAGAAGCATTTGCTCACTTAACAAGAGATATGCAAGAAACAATCATCAACAAGAAGATTAAGTTCTACAATATTGATGCGGAAAAATTGATTAAGTCACAACCCGGCTTGCGTGGTAAAGGTGCAAACACAGTTATGATGGTTGCATACTTCAAAGTTTCGGGAATCATTCCTTTTGAACAAGCACTCGAAGGTATGAAAGAAATGACGAAGAAAACCTTTAAGAAAAAAGGTGACGATGTTGTTAACATGAACATTGCATTGATTGATGCAGCAGTTGACGCTTGTGAAGAAGTTGAAGTTCCTTCATCATTGGACGGTGTAGCACATGCAGAAGTTGTTAAATTGATTTCTGATGACGCATCAGACTTCGCTAAGAAGATTATTGAACCTTCAATGAGACAAAAAGGTGACGATATCCCTGTTTCAGCAATGTCAGTTGACGGTGTAATTCCGACAGGAACTGCTTGCCTTGAAAAACGTGGTATTGCTCCGAGAGTTCCTCATTGGAACGCAGAATTCTGTTTGCAATGCGGTATTTGTGCATCAGCATGCCCGCACGCAGCAATCAGAACGAAGTTGGTTGAAGCAGAAAACTTGAAAGACGCTCCGGCATCATTCAACACAGTTGATGCTAAACCGAATGCAAACGGCGAAAAATTCAAAGTTCAAGTTTACTGCAAAGATTGTACGGGTTGCGGTGTATGTTTAGATCAATGTCCTGCAATGAAAATCCCTGGCAAAGAAGCATTAGGTTGGTCATCAATCGAAGCGGAAGAAGCAGCAGGCGAATGCGAAAACGAAAAATTCTTCGACGAATTGCCTGATAACGTAATGGGCAAAAACACAACTAAGACAATTAAGGGTGCAATGCTCAGAAAACCGTTATTTGAATTCTCAGGTGCTTGTGCAGGTTGCGGTGAAACACCTTACGTTAAATTGGTATCACAATTGTTCGGTGACAAAGCAATCGTTGCAAACGCAACAGGTTGTTCATCAATTTACTCAGGTACATTCCCGACAATTCCTTACACAAAAACTAAGGAAGGCAGAGGTACTGCTTGGGCAAACTCATTGTTTGAAGACAACGCTGAATTCGGTTTTGGTATGAGATTGGCTGTTGATGCAAACAGAGCAACTTTGAAATCATACGTTGAAAAAGTTGTTGCTAACGCAGAAGCACCGCAAGACTTGAAAGACGCTTTGAATGCAGCAATGGCACACTTCGATAATTCTAAGACAGATGAAGCAATTAAGGCTCAAGAAGAAGCAAAAGCAGTTATTGCAAAATATGCAGATTGCGGTTGCCCTGATTTGGCTAAGGTTCGTGAACTTCAAGATTACTTCACTGATAAATCAGTTTGGATTATCGGTGGTGACGGTTGGGCATACGATATCGGATACGGCGGTATTGACCACGTTCTTGCACAAAACAAAAACGTAAATATTCTCGTACTTGATACAGAAGTTTACTCAAATACAGGCGGACAAGCATCTAAGTCAACTCCGACAGCAGCAGTTGCTAAGTTCGCAACAGGCGGTAAACCGACATACAAGAAGAACATGGGCTTAATGAGCATGTCTTATGGTTACGTTTACGTTGCATCAGTTGCGTTGGGTGCTGACAGAAACCAAACATTAAAAGCATTCCAAGAAGCAGAAGCATACGACGGACCGTCAATCATCTTCGCTTATGCACCTTGTATCGCACATGGTATCGATATGAGCAAAACTCAAACAGAACAAAAACGTGCAGTTGAAGCAGGATACTTCCCGCTTTACAGATACAACCCTGCAAACGAACAACCTTTCACTTGGGACGCAAAAGATCCTAAAGCAAGTTACCAAGACTTCATCAGAAGCGAAGGTCGTTACAAATCACTCGTTAAGACTAACCCTGAGGCTGCTGAAGCACTTTACAACCAATCTGAAGCAGATGCTGCTAAGAGAATGGCTGTTTACAAGTCAGTCGGCGAATTGTTGAGATAGTCAGCGATTTGATTGAAATTCAAGCAAAAGGCGGATTCCGAAAGGGTCCGCTTTTTGTTTGACAAAAATTTTTTCATTCACTAAAATTGCTTTATGCAAAACGACGAGTATATTTTATTTGAGCATAATTTGACTTTGCGGGATTCAAAAAATCTTTTGATTGCAACGATTTGTTTATTTTTCTTTGTTAGTATTTGCAGTGCTGTTTTGACCTTTAATGTTGATTTTGCTTTGCAAACACAAATCGTTTTGTCGAAAAACTTGTATTTTTTAAGCATTGTCATGGGCGTAATTTTTGTGGTAGCTTGCATTTTGCTCAAAATCAGTACATTTGCCAAAATTATTTTGACAGAAGATAAAATTATTTATAAACCGCCTGTTTCCGTGCGTGTTTATGAAATGGAATATTCTTGTGTAAAATCTTTTGTTTATAAAAAATCCACGCTTTTTGTCATAGGTGAACGGCAACAAAGGTTTGCTTTGAACCTTGCAAAAGATACCGCTGACAAAATAATTGGTATTTTGAAAAATAAAATTTGCGGAAAATAATGATTTAATGCATGAATAAAAGATTTTTAATCATTTTTATTCCGTATTTTAGGTAATTTAAGAGTAATGACGGGGTTATTTCGGCACTGAAAAGTTTTTTTGCTATATATTTAGGTCGGAGATAATATTTGAGCGTTACAGAGCGTTTAAACGCCTCTAATTCTTTATCAGAAAGGTAATCCGTTCCGTTGGTATTGTGTTTGCAAGTATCTTCTCCGAAAATATTAAAGGTTTTGCCCTGTTTTTCCAACATTGAAAAGAGTTCGCTGCCACGATATGGTACCAATCGGTGAATTTCTATAAAATCTGTATCTGCCTCAAATATGAATTTTTCGGTATCTTTGAGGTGTTTTTTTGTTTCCCAAGGGAAACCGGTTAAGTAAAATCCGAATGTTTTGATACCGTGCTTTTTCGCCAATTTTACTGCTTTTAAGTTGATTTCGACTGTCGTTCCTTTTTTCATTTTGGAAAGTGATTCTTCACTGCCTGATTCAATTCCGAATGCAATGAGGGAACAACCTGCCTGTTTCATTTTCGATAAAATTTCATCATCAATCGTGTTGGTTCTTGCATTTGCAACCCAATTAATTCTGCCTGATAGCGGGGATTTTGATATTAAATCGCAAAGATTAATAACCCAATTTTTGTTAATTGTAAATGTATCGCTTTTGAAAAAGAAGTTTGAAATGCTATGTTTTTCAAGGCATTCGAGCATTTCGTCAACCACTGATTGCGGGGAGCGAAAGCGAACATTGACACCTGAAATTATCGGCGATAAACAGTAAATACATTTTGCCGAACAACCCCGTGATGTGGCGATTGTAGCCATCGGTTTGTTTGTCAGAGGGTTAATATATATATTGTTGTTCATCGCATCTCGGTCGGGGAAAGGAAGAGAATCCAAGTCCTGCTCGAAATTTATTAACGGATTTATTTGCCAAGTACTGTTTTTTTTGTATGAAATACCCTGAATATTTGTTAATTGTTGTTGTTCTGAAAAATGGGCATTCAAAAGGTTTTCGATGATAAATTCTATTTCTCCGCCGACTAAATAATCTACATTTTCAAGATTTATTTCTTTCAATAAATCTTCTGTCGGATTGAAGAAAATAGCCCCTTTTAAGATTATAATTGCTTTGTCGTTTATTTTTTTTATTTCGTTGATAAAATCTATATCGTTATAAATACTTCCTGTTGTAGTGCTTATGATAATGACATCGGGGTTTTCGGACTGTAAATCACTGGCAAAATCAGAGAATGATAAATGTTCTCCCGAGTAATCTTTCAGGAAAATTTTATAATTTCCGTTTTTTTTCAGAATTGCTGAAATATATCCCAAGTCGTTACAAGCCCGTAGGGAGTTGGCGACAGAGGCTGAAACGTTCATTTGACAACGGTCTTCGCCTCTTTGGTAAACTTCTCCCGACGGGTATAACAACATTATTTTGTGCATAAATTTCTCTTTATTTGAGCAATTCTTTTGCTAACGGTGCGACGATTTGTCCGTTCAATTCGTTATCGATAACTCTTAATTTTGCAGCGATTTTTTCGCAATTTTCATCCCAAACGAAGTTATCATTAACAAATTTTTCGGCTTTGCTGATATCGCCTGACAATTGAATTTCCACGATATCTTTGAGCATTTTTTGAGCGGCGAGAACCGCTTTGTCGGGGTTAATTACGACTTTGTCATCGTTATTAAGCCATACGGCACCTTCTTTTGTAAGGTAGTGCAATTGCATAACCGAGCGAATTCTGTGTGCTTGAGTCATCATTGGTTTTGCTTTTAAGAAGTTGCCCAATACTGAAGAAACGACGATTTGGTTACGTTGTTCTTTTGAGTACATTCCTTCTTTTGTGAGCAAATCAACGAATGCCAAAGAACCCATATCTGCTTTGTTTTCTTCAATAATTGATTGATATTTTCCTAATTTTTCACAACCTTTGTTAGGCCCTAAAGAGTGCATGTTTTCGTGGCCGATTGTAAACCAATGAACAGCCTCTGTGTTGTAGTATTTGTGAAGTTCGGGGGCTAAAATAGCATTGATTTTCTTTTGTGTTTTTTCGTGTGAAAACATATTGCGGACTTGTCTGTGGTAAACGTTTCTTCTTCCGCCGCCGATTGTGAGTGACAATTTGTCATCGTTCGGCAAGTTTTCAGCGATTGTTATACCGCTTCTGTATGCACCACAATCGCCTGTCATATCAATCAAGTCAACATCAACCATTGTTTGTTTAACTTCGCCGTCTGCTTTGATATTTTGTTCGTATTTTTCGTGCAAAGGCATATTGGCAGCGAGTTTAGGAAGATATTTTTTAATTTCCAATAATTTTTCTGTCGCCTGTTGGTTGACAATGCCGACACGACAACCTAAAGAATCTTTCATAATCGGCGTTATGTTTGCGTTTTCGAGAAGTTTTGCAAGTTCGGGGTTGAGCAAAATTGTTTTTGTCATTCCGTCACTGTAATTTTCTCTTGTGATTGTAAATTCGAGGGGTGCATCTTGAAGAGTTGCCCATTTTTTATCGGCATAGGCATCAAGCATCGGATTTGCTGTTCTGAGTGCTTTTGCCTGTAATTTCAAATATTCGTTAAAATCACTGTTTGTTGAAGTTTCTGCTGCAAGTTCGAGTTCATCTGCCATTTGAGCAAATTCTGTTTTGAACTTGTCAACGTAATCTGTTGCAATTAAAGAAGCACCTTTTCTGTCAACAACGGAGCGTTGATTGAGGATTTTTTTAACCATATCGTTTTCGCCGTTTTTGAGCATTTTTGTTAAAATTTCGTGGAATTCTTCAGGTGTCAAATCGCTTGGATAAAAACCTTTTCCCATAAGTTCGGGGTGGTTTTTTGCAAGTTCGATATGATTAGTTTCTCTGTCGAGGGCATTCATTCCTCGTTGAGCATTGAACAAAATTAATGTTTTTTCGGCATCTTTGTTGCCTTTTGCAACTTCTTTGATTAAATATTCTTTGAAAGCGACATTATCTCTGTTATCAAGTTGCAATTGTATGTTTTCGAGAATATCTGCCGCTTTTACCAAGTGTTTTAATGCTTTTCTATCGCCATCTTGGAGTGCCAAGTATTCAGGAGCGTTAACATCAAGCAAATTAACGTTAATCAAATAATTGCCGTCTGTTCTTTTTGTTAATTCTTCTGTTGACAAATTTAAAGAAAAAGCATCGTCGTTTTTAAAAACTTTTGCTCCGCAGCACGCACCTGCAAATAAAATTGCGGCAACGAAAACCGAGCCTAAAACGATTAATTTATTATTCTTTGACATAAAAAATCCTTTCATTTTCAAGAAAATTATATTATATCAAAAAAATATTTCAATTATAGTCAATAAAAAAAGGGATTTGACTCCCTTTTTTATTTTTTGTTTATGCAACTTCTTGTTGTTCTTTTTCTTCACCGTATTCTTTTGCGAGTTCTTCTTTGATGTCAACCTCTTGACCGGCTTGTCTTGCATCTCGAAGTTCTTTTATTCTTTCGGGATTTAAGACTTTCAATTCCATTCTGCCGTCAGATTCTTTTGATAAAGTTGCTTTGACCTCAATCGGGTATGTATCATATCTTTCATCGATTTTTCCGTCAACGATTTGTTGTTGGAACCATTCGATGTGTTTTTGTGCGTTAATTGGGTATTCGGGGTGAACTTTCAACCATTCATGATATGACATGTGTCCTCTCGGATTGTTGCAGTTGTAGCATTCTGCAATATAATTTTCCGTGTTGTTGGGGCCACCTTGTGATTTCGGGTGAATATGCTCAATTGTTTGCATTGACGGCTTGATTAAGTCTTTTGCGACTTTAAGTGCCTTACCGTAAGCATAACCGTAAACCTGTTTTACGTTTTTATAACTTTCGGGAATATTCATTGCCGATTCGAGCATTTTGTCATAATCTTCTTTTTTGACCAAACCTTCGTACATAGCAAGTTTTTCGGTAAATTCTACACGTTCGGTTTTACCGCCTTGTACTTTTTCGATTTCCGTTGCAACCAACGCAGAAATAGGGTTCTTTTCATCATTTGTTGCTTGTTTTGCAACATTGTCAATTGCTTTTAAATTTTTTACACAATATTCAATGGTTTTTTCTTTCAATGATTCTGGTGTGAAACTTTGAATTGCTTGTCCCATATCGTGTTCGGGGTTTTGTTCCGCTTCATCGGCAATTAAATTTGCGATAAGTCTTTGTGTGCATCTGAAATAATCTTGGTTATTACGAATTTTGTCGGCGAGTTCTTGTCCTCTCAAAGCACTGAATTCTTTTGCCTTTTCAGTAACTTTTTTGTTCAAAACCATTTTGCCGCCGCAACAACAACAAGGTACATCGTCCATTTTTTTCGTTACGAAATTACCTGTCGAACAGTCGTGTCCGCCGAATGAAACTGCCATTCCTCCCTTGAAATATGCTGCTAATGCATTTGACGAAACTTTGTTGTCAAAATTCGGTTTATTTTCCGGAATAATCGGATTTGTGGATTTCTTTTGGTTTGCCGAAAAAGCCTTAAATTCATTGTTTGCTGATGATACGGGAACAATTGCCATATAATTTCACACTTTCTTACACACTCTGTATTTTCTTTAACGATATGAAAAAATGAAATTGCCTTTTTTGTAATAAATTATTAATTTTTCGTAATATATTATGTATGCTTTCTCTGTCGGGTGTTGGTTGACAATGGAAAATCCCTTATTTATTATGGTTTTCTTTCTTGCTTTTTAAATTTGTTTTTAGTAATATGTTACCTATATTTTGAAAAAGAAAATCTTTTGAAAAAGAAAAGATTTTCTTTGTGAAATTGGAGTTTGTATGTATAAGGTTTTATTTGAACAGTCTGAAACAGCCAAAAAATTTGTCAATTACAAGTTGCCACGTTATGATGAATTGACGCCGTTTCCTGTCGTTATGCGTCAATTACTTTGTATTTTGGACGAGCATTTGTCTGTTTTTTCTATTCCCGGAGATGAAAAAGTTTTGACCCAATCCATGATTAACAGTTATGTTTATAAACGTGTTATACGTGCTCCCGAGAATAAAGAATATGACAGACGACAAATTATTCACCTTTTATGTATCGGAATTTTGAAACAGGTTCTTTCTATTTCCGATATAGCAAAACTCATTGAAATGCAGACAAATCAATACCCGATTGATATTGCATATAATTATTTTTGCGATGAATTGGAAAATGCCTTGAAAGTTACCTTTGGCTCTCGCAGTTTTTCAGAACTTGAAAGCAACAGATTGACTGTCAAGACTCCCTTGACAGAAAATGCCCGTTCTGCCGTAATCGCTTTCGTTAACAAGGTTTACGTGAAACACAGTATTTATTTTGCAGAAAATTGATGGTTTTAATTGACAAAATTTTCTTGTTTAAACTATAATTTATTTGTAGATAAAGTTTATTTGTTTTTGAGGTGTGTATGGCAACTGATGAAGAAGTAAAATATACCGCAGGAGAAGAGTTCTTAAACGCTTTTAGTCATGCATTTGGGGCGTTATTTGCGATATATGCGATAGTTATGCTTGCCGTGAAATCCGATACTCCTGTTGAAAGTTGTACGACGGCGATTTACGGTGCAATGTTGTTTACTTTGTTTCAGTCATCGACTTGTTATCACGCAATGACAAATGAAACGGCTAAAAAGGTTTTCAGAAAAATTGACCACAGTGCGATTTATCTTTTGATTGCGGGAACTTACACGCCGATTTTGATGTTGGTCTTAGACTTCCCATATTCAATTGTTTGCCTTGCTATGGTTTGGTATTTGGCTGTTTCGGGAATAGTTTTTTCTTGTATAACGTTGAAATTTAAGTCTTTATCAACCGCACTTTATCTTTTGCTTGGTTGGTTATCAATCTTCCTTTTTTGGATATTGTGGTCAAAAGGCTTTATTCAAGCACTCACATTCTTACTTGCAGGAGGTTTATTCTATACCTTCGGCAGTTATTTTTACCTGAAAAAGAAAAAGTTTTATCACGGAATTTGGCATTTCTTCGTATTGTTTGGTGCAATTTGCCATTATATTTCCGTTTATTCTCTTTTATAGCCCTAAATGCTTGATTTTATTGCTTTTTTATGATGTTTGTCAACTCTTTGTTGACAACAAGTGACGAGGTTTGTTTACAGGGTTTAAAATGCAAAAATGGCAAGACTTTCGCCTTGCTATTGAAAATATTTAAGTTGGTTTTATTTCATCGTTCCTAAAGACGGAGCAATTTGAATAAATTGTCTTACCAAATCAGCATCCCATTGAATGCCTGCACCCATTTTTAAGATTTCGCAAGCCTTTTCAATGCCCATGCCTTTTCTGTACGGTCTGTCGCTGATTAATGCGTGGTAAGTATCTGCAACTGCAACAATTCTTGCTGCCAACGGGATTTCTTCTCCTTGTAAACCTTCAGGATAGCCCTTACCGTTCCATTGTTCGTGGTGATATTTAACAATAGGAATCAAGTCGTGCAACAACGGGTTCGGTTGAAGTACCTTTTCTGCACCAATAGTCGGGTGTTGTTTCATGATTTTCCATTCTTCATCATTAAGACCTGCTGTCTTTCTGAGGATATTTTCAGGAATACCGATTTTTCCGACGTCGTGGAGCAAACCGCCCAATTCTATTCTGCTGACTTCTTTTTCGGGCAAGTTCAATGCTCTCGCAAGGGCGACGGCATATCTTGACACTGATGTAGAGTGACCTTTTGTATAGGTATCTTTCGCATCAATTGCACCTGCTAATGACGTTACAACTTCAAGCAAGTGATTGTGTGAATTAATTTCTTCGTTTTGGAACTTATTAACAAGTTCTTCTTCAAAATTAATACCCAAAGATGCGTGACGTTTTGTTAAGACAGACGCAAAGGAATTTAACGCCGTATCGTCCCAGAAATCATAGTCCTGAGAACTTACAATGGTTGACATTCCGTTTTTACAACCCTTGCTCTTTGAAATGTACATTGCCTGTTCGGCAAGAATTAAAAGTTTTTCCTGATCAACAGATGCTTCCGGATATGATGCCAAACCGACGGAAACCCTTACGGGGCCTACGCTGTCGATTGAACAACATGATATAGAATATGTAATATATTCTGCTAAATATTTTGCTTCTTCTGTTGACATATTCGGCAAAATGACCGCAATTTCGTCACCGCCGTATCTGCCTGCCGAATCTTGTTGCTTAATGTTGTTTGCGATTTTATCGGCAACTGCTTTGATAACTTCGTCACCTTTTGCGTGACCAAATTCCTTGTTGATTTTTGAAATATTGTTTACGTCGAAAAGTACGACTGATACTGAAGAATTTTTAGTTTGAGCATCTTTTAATTCGTTCGCCAAAACTTCTTGGAAATGTCTGTGTGAGTATAATCCTGTCAAGTTGTCCAAGTATGCGTTTTGCGATGCCTTGTCCTTTAAGTCGAAGTTGTTGATGAACAAGCCGAAGTAATTTGCGACCAACGTGTAAAGTTCAATTCTGCTATCGATTTGATAATCACCGATAATCATTACCCCTATCATATCGCCAAACGATGCAATAGGAATGATTACAGACGGAGTTGATGTCAAATAAGGAATTTTCAAGAAATTGTTATTATTGTGAATAGAAACCTTGTTTTCTTTGATTGCGTTGACAATCTCGTTGGATTCTTCGTTTAAAAATACACGTGAAGAGAAGACACTGCCTATCTTATCGGCAAGTTTAATGTTAATGCAATTCGATTTTTGATTGATAACTCCAAGCGATGTGTAAACATTGTTCAATTTGCTTCTGAACAACTTGTGACAAGCGAAAAATAAATCATGTGTGTTGTTTTTCGTCGATATCACTTCGCTGAGTAACTTAATAAATTCAGGGTAATTGATTGCGGTTGAAGGTTTTTCCGTAAATGTCGATTCTGACGATTTGCTCGAAACCTTGCTGTTCAATGCATTGATTTTCGCAACAAGACCTGTTCTTTTTATCGGATTTGATACTTTCGCTATCTGCGAAAGAATTGCTTTATTCATTTTGTTTGTTTCTACTTCTTGCACGGTTTTTGTCTTTCTTTACATTCAGTCAAAAGCATGAACAAAGAAAAAATTGCTACATGTTTTTTTTATTTTTCCGAAATCGTTACATTCTTAACATTGTATTTTTTGTGATTTTGGTGACGTGTTTGGTTGACGGTGGAAAGCCTTGCTGTTATTGCAAATTATCAAGTATGATTTTTGCTGCTTCTTCACAAGAAACTTTGTCGGTCAGGAAATGTTTAACGTCTTTTAAATCTTGTTTCATTTTTTCATATTTTTCCTTATTTGAAAGTAATGAAGATATGTTTTCTGCAATGATTTCAGGTTTTGCCAAATGTTGTACCAACTCGGGAACAATATCCTTGTCCGAGATGATGTTGGGTAAAGAAACTCGGTTTATGCATCTTACAAGTAAATAAACCCAATAAGCAAACTCGGGACCTTTGTAACTTATTATCATCGGTGTGCCGTATAATGCTGCTTCGAGTGCAACCGTGCCTGATGCCAACATTAAAACATCGGAGTTTGCCAAAAGTTCATAATTTCTGTTTTTAACGATTTTTATATCCTTGGGAATATCTTGCAATAGTTCATCTTTGATTGTCGGAGCCTGACAAATTACGAATTGCGTATCAGGATTTTTCTTGCTTATAATTTTCGCTGAATCAATAAAAAGTTTTAACAAATTTTTTATTTCAAAAACTCTTGAACCTGGGAAAATGGACACGAGTTTTTTTGTCTTATCGAGTTGTAATTCCTCGTATAATTGCTCTTTTGAGATAACTGTCGGCAATTGGCTGACAAGCGGGTGACCTACAAATTCTGCGTCAACCTCTGCCTGACGGTACATATCAATCTCAAATGGGAAAATGGTTATAACCTTGTCAATACAACGTTTTACAGTGTTAATTCTCCATTTTCTTGATGCCCAAATTTGAGGTGGAATATAATAAAAAATCTTTAATCCTGCCTTTTTTAAAACCTTAGCAATATTAAGGTTAAATCCGCCATAATCAACGAGCAACACCAAATCAGGTTTATACTCTTTAATCAGATAATCCGCAATTTTTTTGCCAAGCATAATGTGGTTAATCAGGATTTTAAAACTTAATCCCATTGCTGACATTTTTTCGTGGTTGCAGAACAACTTAACGCCTTCTGCAGCAAGGTTTGAGCCACCGACGGCTTCGATTGACACGTCGGGATTAGCCTTTAAAATCTCACGTGCAACACAAGAGGCATGCTTATCGCCTGAATATTCACCTGTGATTATAAAAATTTTCTTCATATTGCCATAACTACGATATTGTGAGCATTTGCGTATTCAATTACTTTCGCTTTATCCACGATAATTGTATTATTTGCTTCAACTGCAATTACTGATGCTTTATATTTTTTCATAGTTTTCAATGTTGCAAGTCCGAATGCAGGAACGTCAAATCTCAAGTCTTGTGACGGTTTTGCGGTTTTTACAACAACTGCACCTTTTTTTGCAATTTTTGCACCTCTTTCGATGCATCTGTCCGTGCCTTCAATCGCTTCAACTGCCATGACCATTTTATTTTTAATTACGACAGTTTGACCGATATCGACTTGACCCATTGCTTTTGCAACCCAAAATCCGTATTTTGCGTCGTCTTCTTGCACTTGAGTCGGTTTTATATTGCCCAAAACGCCTGTCGGAACCATAAGTTCTTTGATGAATATTGTTTGGTCAATAACCGTAATTCCGATTTTTTCGAGTTCGGCAACAGCCATAAGCATTACAGCATCGTCGTTTAATCTTTTTGCTTGTTTCAATAATTCAATTGCTCTTGCATCAAATTTCGGACGTCTTAAAACAAGACCTTTGTGAACTTTTCCGATGAATGCAAGTTGTTTTATGCCTTCGTTTTGCAAAGTGTCTGAGATTTTTTGAATTTGTCCGGGACCAAAGTCATAAACTTTTGCACTGTTTTTTTTTAACTCTTTTTTATTGTCGGCAGAAAGTGAAATTGTAACAACCTCAATGCCGTTCATTTTTGCATTTTTTGCCCAAATAACGGGAAGTTGTCCATTCCCTGCTATTAACCCTATTTTGCTGTCTAATGTAATTGTCACGATTTAACCTTTTTCCTGCTTCCGATTATATTATCAACAAAAATTTTTCACAATAAAAATTTGTTTTTAGTCTTGTTTTTTGGCATAAATTATAATGTGTCGTCCATCGCCGTCACCTATGCTTTCGCCTGTTAAATTGTTCTGATCAATGAGTTCGTGTTGAAGTTTTCTTATCTGTTGATTTTGAGGTGTCAACTCTACGTTTATACCCTCTTTTAACACTTTTTCAATTGCATTATTTGCTTCATCTAATGCCTTTTCTGCCTCATCGCAGTAGCCTTGAACGATTGTTTCCGAATCTGTAATTTTCAACGCTTCTTTTACTACTTTTTGAATTTGAGCCATTGAGTTTGATTTAACATAGTATATCGGAAGTCTGTAATCGTTTGCGACACTCAGAATTTTGTTTCCTCCTTTTGAGTATGCTTTGTGGGCAATTACGACATCTGCATCGTCAATTTTTCGAGTTATTTCTGCATGCAAATCAAGTCTTTCGATGACTTTTTCGATAACTGTTCTGCTGACAGCGTAGATATATATTTTTTTATAGTCTTTAACTTGGTTTACGTATTCTTGTCTTGAAAAACTGAATTTCAGACTTTGATTTGTCATGTCGTTAATTTTGTCATCAAGTTTTTTAACCTCCTCGACGAGTTTGGTTGACGGTTCTTTGTAACCTTCGTTAACTTTTCTTATTTCGGGGCGAATTGGCCAACCACGCAAAATATAATCGACTGCTTCCGATGTATTTTTATAGACTGCAAGAGTGTTTCTGTCGATAATTTCAATTACGACATCGAATGTAGGTTGTTTTTCTCTTTCAAGAACTGTTTTTTGTGAGCCACGGCGTTTTGCCTCGTCGTCGCCTAACGTTACCGAACTGACACCGCCGACTAAGTCTGATAAAATCGGGTTTTTGATTAAACTTTCAAGGTTATTACCGTGAGCGGTGGCAATGAGCATTACGCCACGTTCTGCAATCGTTCTCGCTGCTTGTGCTTCAGCCTCTGTTCCGATTTCATCAACAACAATAACTTCGGGGGTATGGTTCTCAACTGCTTCAATCATAATATCTTTTTGCATTTCAGGTTGAGGAACCTGCATTCTTCTCGCTTTTCCGATTGCGGGGTGCGGTGTATCTCCGTCACCTGCAATTTCGTTTGATGTATCAATGATTACAACTCTTTTGTGCAAATCGTCGGAAACGAGTCTTGAAATTTCTCTCAATTTTGTCGTTTTACCTACACCTGGACGACCCAAGAACAAGATACTTTTGTTTTGCATAACAATATCTTTAATACATTCGATGGTTCCCGTTACAACCCTACCGATACGGCATGTTAGACCGACAACCTTTCCCTGACGGTTGCGAATTGCACTGATTCTGTGCAGTGTGCCGGGTAATCCCGAACGATTGTCGTGTGTAAACGGCGGTATTAATGAGATTGTATGTTCAATATCTTCATCTGTCACCAGTCGGTTGTCAATGTATTCTGTTTTTCCGTCAGCGTGCCGAATTTCGGGGTTTCTGCCCAAGTCTAAAACGATTTCAATGATGTCATCAATGTATGTATTCTTCAAAAAATCAACAATATCAGTTGGCAAAATTTCTATTAATTTGTTGAAATCGTTGTGAAATCTTAGTATATCCATTGTGGCCTTTCACTGCTCATATTAATCCATGATGTTATTATAACATTTATTTTAAAAATTTCTTCAATTTTTAAAAATATCAATCGGGAATATGACATTTACTTTTTATTCTTATTTTTTATTAAGGAAATTGCTTTTTCAAGTTGAGCATCTTTTCCGTTAAATATATCAATTGGCTTGAGTTTTATGGTGTAATCAGGAGTCAATCTGTTTGCTTCTCTTGAGTAGTCATCGCCAAAAGTGAAATATGAAGTTGTGATATTTAAACAAGTTTTATTCGGCAGCGGAATCATTTGTTGCATTGCGTTTTTGCCGTATGTTTTTTCTCCAACTAAAATTGCACGTCCGCTTTTTTGGAGCGAACCTGCTAAAATTTCAGAGGCACTTGCAGTTTTTTTGTCAACCAAAATAACAATCGGTGTATCAGGTTTTATTATCGCTGACATTTCAGATATGATTGGGATAATCGTGCCGTTTCTGTATTTGATTGAAATAATTTTTTTATTTTTCCCCAATATTCTTTCAGCCAAATAAACCCCGTTCAAGGCTTGACCACCGATATCTCCACGCAAATCTATGATATACCCTTTTGCATTCGGGTATTTCATTATTATCTTGTCAAAAGATGAGGGGATTAGTCTTCCCATGAGTGTATAAGCGGTAATTTTGACGATATCTCCGCTTAAAACATCAGAGGACATTTTTATCTCAGCTGTACTTCCTCTCGGGACAGTATATTCCAAAATTTTGTTGTTCCTTTTTAAACGGATTTTTAACAAATAAGTGCCTGTTCCTCTTATCATATCTATTGCACTGTTTATCTCCATTCCGTTCAAAATGTAGTTATTGATGCTGATGATTTCATCACCCATTTTGAGTTTCGGGAAGAATGTTGATTCCTTGACAACTTCTGTTTTTTGCACTATTCCTGCAATTGTATAGAGTTTAATATCAACTTGCGGATAAGTCTTTTGCAATTTTTCTATTAGCGTTAATTCCTTATCCTCATTGCTTCTGATGTATGATTCCTGCAATTCAAAATGTTTTGTATCAAAAAATCTTGAATGAGGGTCGTCTAAACTTGCAAGCATAGTGTTAATGGCAACATTGACGTCCTCGTCCGTTTTTATTTTTGACAAATATTTATATTTCCATTTGTACCAATCCTGATGGTTTAACGAAGCATCAAAATATAATGTTTGAATCTGCCGCCAAGCAGAAATGAAAAGCCTTTGAGAGGAAATTGTTTGTCTTGCAACCAATTTTCTCGTGCTTAAAACATTTTTACCGTTAAAAAGTATCATCGGTGAAATTAAAATGATTATAATTGCCATCGAAGCGACAATAAATAAAAACATTTGGAAAAGTCTTTTCGCCATAAATACTCCCGATAAATTCTTCGTTAATTTTAGCATGTTTTTCGCTTTTTGTCATTTTGATATTAATGTTGTATTTTGAATTTATGGGCAAAAAATTGTCGCTTTTTGTTTTAATAAACATGTAGTATGCAAAATAAATAAATCGGTGTATAATAAAAACTATGAACGAAAAAAACATAATAGATATTACTCCATTTATTAAACCGCAAGAACAGGTTGACACTGTCAAAAATCCTGCGGCGAAGCATCATTCAAACCCTATTATGAAAAAACAATTTGTCATAAGTGTTAAAAATAATGTCCACAAATTTTCAGTGGCTGACTTGTTTGATTAATGTTCAGGTCGAATTTTTTGGTTCTCGATTCACTCACGAAGATTCAAAAATCCTCGCTGATTTCTTATGTTAAAAGTTTTGTTAAAAAACATCATACATCTTCTGCTGATGATATCTATTATGAATTTTTAGAGGAAATTGAGTACGATTTCTCTATTAATTATCCGAAATATCCTTGGATAAAAGAATATTTGGATAACGAGAAGTTTGAAAAAGATATCAAAAATTTAATAAAAAATACCCTGCAACAATTGGTTTACAAAGAGGCTCAAAAGCCTTATATTGAAAAGCAAAAAGAGTTGGCAAAAATTGCACGCAAAAAAGCAACCGAATGGCGACAGTCACACGAAAAACCTACTCGTAAGCAGATTTTGTACTATAATGCTCTTTGTGAAAAGAAAAAAATACAAAAAGAAAATTTAGCGGAAAAATCCAAACTTGATTTGAAGAATATGATAGCAAATTTATTGGAAGATAAAGATATTGATGATTAACCAAAAACAAAAATACAAAAAATATTACGATGGCATGCCTCTCTCGGATTATGATATTTCTTCGGAAATTGATTTTGTCATTGAAATGTTGACGGGGCTATCTTCGATGGATATTTTACTTGGCAAAAAAATATCTTCCGATGATGATGAAAAAATTTGTGAAGTCTTGAAAATTCGTACTGAAACAAATAAACCGATACAACAAATTATCGGAAAAGCATATTTTGCGGGGCATATTTATTCTGTTAATGAAAATACCTTAATCCCCCGTCCTGAAACAGAATTTTTGGTTGACAGGTGCCAAAAAGAGTTTTCTCAAGAGAAAAAATTAAAAATTATAGATATTGGTACAGGTTCAGGGTGCATTGCGATTGAACTTGCGATGTATTATCAAAATGCTGAAGTGTCGGCTGTCGATATCTGTCAGGAAACACTTGACACTGCGGTTGAAAATGCTCGTCATTACAATGTTTTAAAGAAAATTAATTTCTTCAAATCCGATGTTTTTTCAAAGGTGCAAGATATGTTTGACATTATCGTGTCAAACCCGCCCTACATACCTTTTTCAATGGAAATACAAAAAGATGTTCATGATTTTGAACCCCATTCTGCTTTATTTGCAGAGGATAACGGTCTTTTCTTCTATAAAAAAATCATTAATGAAGCAAAAAATTATCTTAACCACAATGCACTTCTTGCGTTTGAAGTCGGATTTAATCAAGGGTATGATGTCTATGAGATTTTTGAGAAAAACGGTTATGTCAACATAGGGTTTACACAAGATTGTGATTCAATAAACAGAGTCGTTTTTGCTAATTTTAAATAATGCTTTACAAGTTATTTTTTTATGCTAACCTTATTTAAAGAAAGTCAAGAGGAGGACAATTATGGCAAAATTTATATGTTCAGTATGTGGTTATGTTTATGAAGGTGATGAAGCACCTGCAAAATGCCCTCAATGTGGTGTTCCCGCATCAAAATTTAATAAAGTTGATGAAACGGCTGAAAAAGTATATGTGACAGAACATGTTGTCGGTGTTGCAAAAGATGTTGACGCTGAAGTTTTACAAGGTTTGCGTGACAACTTCAACGGCGAATGCACCGAAGTCGGTATGTATCTTGCAATGTCAAGACAAGCAGAAAGAGAAGGTTATCCTGAAATAGCAGACGCATTTAAGAGATATGCTTTTGAAGAAGCAGAACATGCTGCAAAATTTGCTGAATTATTAGGCGAAGTTTTGACTGATTCAACAAAGAAAAACCTCGAAATGAGAGCAGAAGCAGAATGTGGTGCTTGTGCAGGTAAAATGGACATCGCAAAAAGAGCGAAAGAACTCGGTCTTGATGCTGTACATGATACTGTTCACGAAATGGCAAAAGATGAAGCACGCCACGGTAAAGGTTTTGACGGTTTGTTAAAAAGATATTTTAACTAATTGATTTAACCAAATATAAATAAAACGGACACAGAAATGTGCCCGTTTTTTATTTGAAAATTTTGCAATAAAAAAACCACTCTGTTGAGTGGTTTTAATGGTGGGCGTTGAGAGGCTTGAACTCCCGACATCCTCCTTGTAAGGGAGGCGCTCTACCAACTGAGCTAAACGCCCTTGCATAATCTAATTATACATGCTCAAAAATAAAATGCAAGCATTTTTTTATAATAAATTTTTTCGGTGATTTTTTGTAAAATTTGCCCTTTTTTACTTGTCAATAAATGGTTTACAGTTAAGAAATGTTAACGAAAATTTTAATTTTTTGTGGTGACAACTATTGGCGTCGAAAATTGTTACAAAAGACAAATATTATTTGAAATTCAGATGATATATGTAATTAAGGGTGTCGTATTATGCTTGCTCCTCTTTATGTATGTACTAAAAAAATTCCTCTATATTTATATTGTTTATCAAAATGCTATAATAGACGGAGCAATATGTGAGAATCCGTATGTCTGACGGTATCACGTGTAAGTATTACTAAACTAACTACTCATAGGAAGATAAACATGAATTTTAAGAAGATTTTGGGTTCTTTTTTGTCGGCAATGACGATGTTTTCTGTATCACCTGTAATGGCGTATGACGTTACTGATGAGACATCGTTAGACGAATATATGACGAAGACCGATAATGATAAGCAAGACGGTGTTATTAAGTCTGATATCACGACGACGACAAGTCATACTTCTACGAACGAAGATGTCCGTTTTGTTGCTGACGGCAACAGAGTTTTATCCGGTGAAATTCTTAGTTTCACAAACTCAAACGGCAGTTTGACTTTGAGTATTAACAACGGTAATACCTTTACAATCAACAACGAACTTTACTTGGAAGGTACGAAATTAAAGAACGGCAGAAGCGGAAATTATAATTTCAGTGATATTAAAGGTACAGGTTCATTAATTTTCGCAAACACTTCTGCTTTCACGGCAAATTCTGTAACTGCGAAAGAGTTATCTTTAACAAACGGTTCGACATTTACAATTAATCAAACCGGTGAAATCAATTCAATTACAGTCAGCGGCAGCAATATTAATGCTTCAACCCTTACTGCCAACAAAATTTCATCAAACATTGTGAATGTTTCAAATTTCAGTGTTGCACAGGTTGCTGAATTGTATGTTACAACAGCATTATCTGCATCAAATCAGTCTGTAATTGATGCAAGAAATATGGTTGGCGGTGTTAATACCGGTAAAATTACGGCAGGCTCTATCAATCTTACAAATTCTTCTGCAAATGCAGATACAATTACGGCAGACAATGTTAAATTAGTAAGTGTTTCGTCGATTGATTTGGTTGGTGATGATGCGAGCGGTTATTCAAAATCAGGTACATTGACCGTTAATGACACATTGGATATCGGAGCAGGTTCAACAGTTAAAGCAAACAATATCAGTGCTTCAACTATTACGGGTAACGGTGAAATTATCATCGGTTCGGCAGGAACTGAGGCTTCTGTTATCAACACTGACCAAATGGGAATTAACAAAGGTCAATTTACGAACACAATTATCAAAGGTAAATCAGGCGAATATGGAACAATTACTTTTGTATCAGGTGGTGATAACATCACATTTGAGGGCGATTTGAACCAATTGCAAATAAAAGGCGGTTCAAAATCTTCTAATGCAAATGTCACCGTTAAAGATGATTCTAAATTGGCTATTGTTGCAGGTACTGACACAACGGGAAGCGGTGTTGTATTTGATGAAACGACATTCTCAATCGGCGAAAATTCTGAGTTCAAATTGAATGCAAAAGAATCAAATATTGAGTTCAAAAGTTCGTCGGCTAAAACTAAAAACAACATTGAACTTTCAGAAGGTTCAACAATCAATGTTTCTTCTTTAGGTTCAAATAAAGTTGTTTTCGACAATATTAACCACAAAAATAATAACAATGTGGGTACTCTTAATATTAAAGAAAATTCAATTGCGGAAATTACAGCCGGCTCTAAACCGTCTAACGAATGGATGACAGGTCAGGTATTTGTTGACGAATATAATCAAAAAAACGGCTCATACGTTACAATGAATGCCAATTCGACATTGAATGCAAATACCATTACTCTTGACCAAAATTCAACTCTTAAACTTGTAAATGTTGCAAACGGTACATCATACGGTGTGGAAAAAGACGGTGTTCTTGCAAATTCAGCATTTTCTGCTGATTCATCAAGAATTCAAAGTTCAGGAAAATCAAAACTATATTCAAAAGGTACTTTTGATATTAAATCATCAACTATTGCCGTTGATGACGGAACATTATCAATCGGTGCAACAGGAAAAGATGACGGAACAGGCAATATTGTCGGCATAAACATTGACAAAGATTCAACAATCAATTTGGACGGAGAGTTGAGAATTTTTGGTGATGATAATGCTACTCATAATATTGAAGCAACATTTACAAGCGGAAATTCAGGTGTTTTAAGAAAAGTCGGAAAAAGTAAGTTAGTTCTTGGCGGCCGTGATTCTCTGATTGAAATTCAAACTGTTAAATTAGGTATTGATAAAGATGTTACCTCTACGACTTCATCTTCAGCAGAAACAGTTGTTGGTAGTGGTAATGTAACTATTAAATCTGATATCAGTTCAAATAAGTTCCTTGTTGCAGGCAAGACGAATGTCCAACTTGAGAGAGGGGTTACAATCGGTAACGGAAAAGACGGTTCTGAAATCCGATTCCAAAATAACAGTGTCTATGATCCGAATCAAAAAGATTCTTTATCTGTTTTAGTGATGGAAAAAAATTCTACATTAACGGCAGATAAAATCGAATTGTCCGTTGATTTTGCCGATTTAAAAGGTGGTGTTATCGGTGGTAAAGAAGAAGATACCACATTGACAACCTCAGAAATTATTTTCGGTGATAAAGCCAGAATTAATTTATATGACGGAGATGTTAAAATTCACGTTGCAAATGCGACAACAGGCGGTTTCAAATCACAAGGTTCTAAAATTAATATAACAGGTAAAGGTTCTCTTGTGTTTGACGATGCAATTGGTTCACAAGCACATTGGACAATAAGCAACGGTTCTACTCAATCATTCAAAGAAGGTTCTTGGTTTGACGGAGTCAGAATGAAAGACGGATTAAATCACGGAGGTGTTTTCTATAATAGCGGTACGGTTATTATCGATAACAACACAACTATTGGTTTCTCAGATAAAAACCCGATGGGTAAACACGAAGAAAATTTTGCTAAGGAACAAGGTGGTGCAGTATATAATACTAATTTCTTCGGTATGTATCCCGGTAGAACATCAACGGGGGTAACATTTGAGAATAACCGTTCAACATCACATGAATGCAAAGATTACGGAAGTTACCAAAGTACTGCAATATATGAATACTTTGGTGAAGGTGGTGCAATATATAATGAAGGTTCTACAATAAAAGATGCTATTATTTCGTTGGGACATAAAACTACCTTCAGAGATAATGCCGCAAATGTTGCAGGTGGTGCAATATATAACTACGCTTACGATGGTCAAAATGCATATAATGGATACAAAGCGGTAAGTATCGGTGACTCTTCTTTATTTGAATTAAACCAGGCAGGTTATCAGGGTGGTGCAATTTATACTAAGGTAGGAAATGCAGAAAACCTTGACGGTACTGTATTGTTGGGTAAAAAGGCTGCATTTGTTAATAACGTTGTCGGTCTTGATGTCCAAAAATCCACAGTTTCACAAAACTTAGTTTATTTCTATAAATCTGAGGGTGGTGCTGCATACGTTGATAAGGGAGCAACACTTGAAATCGGTGCTCACTCGGGATTTTATAAAAACTTTGCTTCATATTCCGGTTCTGCATTGTCTAATAAAGGAACCATTATTTTCAATGATGACGGACAAATCGGTAACGAAGCATTAGAAAACGGAAAAATTGTTGCGGGAGCCGTAACATTTGTCGGTGGCGGCAGAGCAGATGAAACAAAAGAAGACATTACATCAGGCTCAACTGTCAAAACAGGCAACATATTCTACACTCATCAAGGTGGTGCAATATACAACAATAGCGGTAAATTCGGCACAAGAATGAGCGACGGAACCATAAAAGACGGTTTGTATAATGCTTCGTTTGACGGCAACCGAGCATTGTTCGGTGGTGCTATTTACAATTATTCGGACGCAACAAATCCCCAAACATTGGTTATTGATAACTCAACATTCACGGGAAACTCTGCTAACAGAGGAGTTGCAATCTTTGATGACCCCAATGCGAGCGGTAAAAATACCGAAGAAGTAAACAGTTCAGGTGGTGCTATTTACAACGCAGGACGTAATACATCTTACAAGTTAGAATTTGACGATGTTAAAGGTTACTATCCGGCAGAAACTATTGTTAATGTAAATGGTGGCAGCAAATTAGCCGTTTCTTCATCAACATTTGAAAATAACTCGGCTGCTAACAGAGCAGGTGCTATTTATAATGATATTTTGTCGGAAATTGAATTATCAAGTTCTAAATTTAACCAAAACCAAGCATCTCAAGGTGGTGCTATTTATAACACGGGCAAAGAAACTGTTAACGGTACTGAATATATTGGTGCAAAGATTCTTACCAAACTTGGTGAAAAAGGCGAAAAAATTGTATTTAACGAAAATACGGCAACAAGACAATTCAGAGAAAATAATCCTAATAACGACCAAACTTCATTGTCTGATGAATATTTAGGCGGTGCTTTGTACAATGCAGGCACTATTAAGCAAAAAGATTCAACATCTGTTTATGATAATGAAATTATCGGAATGGATTTCACAGGTAACAGTGCAGGTGCAGGCGTAGGAAAAGACCCCGCTAAAGATACAATCGGTCGAGGCGGTGCATTCTACAATGCTTCATCAGGAACAACGAATGTAGAAAATTCAAAATTTGAAAACAACTTTACATACGCATATAACAAAGAACAAGACACTACAATCAATTCTTACAAAGCAGAAGGTGGTGCGATTTATAACGAAAAAGGTGAATTAATCATCGGTGACGGTGCAAAATTCATCAATAACGGTCGTGATAAAGACAATATTGAAGAAATCAAAACCGGTAAGGGCGGTGCGATTTTCAACGCTGACGGTGCAAAAACCGTTATCAATTCAAAAACCGCAGAATTTTACGGTAACGCCGCAACTGCAAAAGGCGGTGCGATTTACAACGCAGCAAACGGTGAATTGGTAGTTAAAAACGGTTCTTCTATCGGTGTTGCCGATGAAGTAGCAAACAAAGCGGAATATGGTGGCGGTATCTTTAACGCCGGCAAATTGACAATGGAAGAAGGAACTTCGTTAGTAAACAACACTGCTTCATCAGGCGGCGGTATGTATATTGAAAAGGGTTCATCTGTCAATGCTGATGCTGATGGCGTAAATCACCTTTCAAAAGTTACATTTGACAGCAACACTGCTGATCACGGTGCAGGTTTATATGTTGATGAAGGCATTGACATTGTTCTTGACAACGTAACATTCAAAGGAAACAGCACAACAGGTCTTGGTTCTGCTTTCTATAACGAGGGTAAATTAACTCTTGGAGAAAACAATACTTTCTTTAATAACTCTGGAAGTTTAATCGGTAACTCAGGTGAATTAATTTTCACAAAAGGTTTTGAACTTGATGGTACAAAGAAAGGCAACGAAGGAAATACATCATTCATTACCAACGAAGGTGACGGTATTGTAAAAATTACAACCGAAAACGGAAAATCTTTGGTAATCACGGGTGTTGGTGACGGTTCCGCTAACGGTGCTGCACTTTCGTTGTTAGATGATTCTTCAATTACAACCGACTCAGAAGCAAATACTTTGAAGAATGCAACATTTACCAAAAACAAAGGTAAAAACGGCGGTGCGGTTTATAAAGAATCAACAGTTGACTTGAAGATTGATAAAACAACCTTTGACGGCAACACTGCAACAGAAAAAGGCGGTGCGATTTATAACGGAAAAGGCAAATTGACAATCGGTGCCGATACTGTATTTACGAATAACGGTGCAGTCAACGGTGGTGACATTTACAACGCAAACGGTGCTACAATATCTTTTGCACAAGGATTTAAAGGTTTCTCGGGTGCTAATTCAAAGAATTATGCAACAGGAAACGGCGGTGCAATTTCTAACGACGGCATTATGAATATTTACTACGATGAGGCAAATAATACGGAAAGTATTACTTTCTCAAATCAAGGTAAAGACATCAATACAGGTAATGGCGGTGCATTACACTTAGGTGCAAAAGCAATTATCAAAACAAATGACGTTTCAAAAACAAGTTCGGGATATGACGTCGGATACTTGAAGAACGGCGTATTTGAAAACAATTCTGCTTCAAAAGGCGGTGCATTGTTTAACGAATCCAATCTTGTTATCGAAGATACAAAATTCTCGGGTAACAAGAGCGGAACGGCAGGCGGTGCGATTTATAACAAGGGTAACGTAATTGATGGAAGAGATTACGGTATTCTTGACATCATTGTTGATGGCAATAATACAATCTATGATAACAAATCAGACGGTATCGGCGGTGCTATTTACAACGAAAACGGAACCGTGAATATCGTTGCAAAAACCGGAAAAGTAACAACAATCAGCGGCAATACGGCAACAAACAAAGGTGGCATAGTCGCTTCTGACGGCGGTGTTATCAATGTCGGCGGTAATATTAAATTCTCAAATAACTCAACAATTTCGTCTGGCAGCACAGGCGGTGTATTTAACATTGCAAACGGTACTTTGAATTTAGATACAACAGACGGAGATATCATTTTTGAAAATAACGCTGCTGCAAAGGGTAGTGCAATTTATCTCGAAAATGGCTCAACGATTAACTTCAAAGGTACAGACGAACACGAAATCACATTCTCAAAAACTCAAACTGTTGCGTCAGATAGTTCTTCAAACAAAATGAACGTTTTGGGCGGAAATATCAATTTTGAAAGCAGTTTGGGTGATTTCACAGGCCAATTTACACAAACAGGCGGAACAGTTACTGTTGCAAATAACTTCATGAATTTAAAAGGTACACACAATGAAGTTACAGGCGGTACGTTTATCTTGACTGAGGGTGCAAAATTAGCCGCAACAAGTGATACAGAGGGCAATCTCCTTAATATCAACGGTGCTACAATCAGATTTGAAAATAACAGCGTATCGAAAATAACTGATTTGTCAGATGTTCTTTATCAATATAAAGATTCATCGAAAAATCCGTTCTCGACAGCAGGTAATAAACTTACTTACTCATCAGGCAGCGGAGATTCAAAAGTTGACGCAAAAATCGGTTTGTCAGATGCAAAACTCGATTTGGCTCTCAAACAAAACTTTGTAGATGTTGTTGATGAAGCAACAGGTGAAAAATTCAAGAAAAATTCAGGCGAATACACACTCGTTTTGAATGGCGGTGCAGATAAGAATATCGACATTGCAAAAGACGGAAAACATGCTGTTTCTGATTTGGTAGTCGGAGATGCTGTTCAAATCGCAACTGATATTAAAATCAGCAACGGTGGTAAAGTTTCACTTGAAGGTGCAGGTTTATCGAAAGATGTTTCCAAAATTGAATTGTCAAATGGCGGTCAACTCAACATCTTCAACGATTCTTATGAAAAAACCGTTGACGGCGTGTTAATTAAATATAATACCGACTTGACATTCTACGGTGAGTTAATCGGTGACGCCACATCTAAAGTTTATAAAGGATACAAGACATCTCCTCTTGAAGATGGCTTGGCAGGTCGTGCTAAGTTAACATTCGCAAAAGGTTCATCGGCAGAAAATTATATGGGTTCATATATCCAAAATGCCGGTACTTTAGAGTTTGAAGACGGTTCGATATACTTCAACCACGCAAATTCACAAGTATCTTACATTGAAGATGCAAAATTAATTTTGAACGACGGTGTTATTTACACAGGCAATACAACAATTAACTTTGACGGCAAAGGCGGCAAGTTCGTTTTGGGCAGTGCAACGGATATCAATATGACTAACCCGAACGAAAAAATCAAATTTGACGCAAAAGATAAAAACAATAACACGGTTCACAATGAGGTAATTCTCGGTAAAGATACAACAATCCAAGTTACTCACGGTGAAACTGATGTTGATGCTTCTGATGAAATTATCAGCATTGGTAAAAACAATGCGTTCTCAGGTATTATCATCGGCGGTGAAGAAGATAAGAATGACCAAATCAACATTAAGGTAAGTACTGAAGGTATTGAAGGAAAAGATACAACATTCAATGTTGAAGAAAACGGTAAATTGGGCTTCGGTGACGTTAATTTTGTTGACTCGGCAGGAAACGATGTCACAGGAACATACTCACCGACAGTAATTCTTGATAAGAACTCAGAATTCTACCTTGTCAGCGGAAGAAATAATGACTTCAGCAATTTGAATCTTTCGACAAAAGCAACAGAATGGTCAAAAGAATCAGGCAGCCTTATCAAGGAAAATGCAAGCAAAACGACATTGACAGGTGCAAAAACAGACCTTTCGGGATTCCACGGAACAATTACGATTAAAAACGGTCAAATTGCACTTGGTGAAGATATTGCAGAAGACAAGAAGTTTGCGGACGATACACGTTTCGACTTGTCTAAATTGGCAAACGGTGCAACGGTAATCGTTGAAAATATCACTCAAGGCGAGGATATGACACTTATCAACGGTATCGGAAACGAAATTATCGGTACACCGACAGGTGATGAAAATTATAAATTAAGTATCAAAAACAACAAAGGCAGCATTATCTTTACAAAAGATGGTTCAACTGCTTATACACCTGATATTGATGTTAAAAACGGTTCATTGCTCCAAATGGAAGCAAAAGGTAACATTGAAGTCGGTGATGTTAACGTAATCAGCAAATTCTCGGAAATTTCGGGCGACAAGCAAGAATCCGCAGCAGGATTGAAATCCGAGGGCAAAATTACAACAGGCGAAATCAACGTTATCGGTGCAACAAAGAGTGGTGTTTCCGCAAATTCAACATTAATTTTAGATGCAGGCGGAGATATTACGACAGGCGATAACAACGTAACTGTTAAACTTGGCAGTTTCCAAGCAACTTCGACTAACGGTTCAATCACGTTGGGTGACTCGACAGATACGACAAATCCCGCATTGAGCGTAATAAACGGTACTGCTTACATTGAAGCAGGTGATAATTTAAAAATTAACGGCGATGTAATTGCAAACGGTGCTGACCGTGCAGATGCTTTGCTTGCTTTGAAAGCAACAAATGACATCACGGCAGGCGATATTACGGCATCAGACCTTGCCGATATGTATATCCGTTCGGAAAACAGAGATATCGGCTTGGGCAATGTAACTCTTACAAATGTTGCAGTTAAAACGTTGGATTCAACGACAGAACAACACGCAAGTGTAATTTTGGCGGATAACGGTGCTATCACGGTTAAAAACATCACTTTGACCGATATGGCAACTAACCCGACATATATTCAAGCGAAAGAAGATATTTCAGCAGGCAAAATCACATTAGATAATGCTTCAATCAATATGATTTCAAAAGAAGGAAGTATTACTGCAACAGGTAATGTTAAAGTTACCGATTCTAAATTGGAAATGGGTGCTCTCGGCGGCACATTGACATTCGGTGATGCAACTGATGTGACAAATTCTGCGTTAGATGTCGCTAACGGAACGGCAACAATCGTTGCAAAAGGCGATATCAAAGGAAACGGCAATATCAAAGTTAAAGATTCGGATTTGACAATCAAATCTGATGAGGGCAAAGTTACATTTGGTGAAGTAACCGATACAACTAACCCCGCTTTGAGTGTTGTAAACGGTTCTGCTTACGTTGTTGCAAAAGATGCATTGACGGTTAACGGTGATGTTCTTTTGGATTCACTTACAAACAATTCATTGATAAACGGCTCTTCGATTTCAATGGGTAGTTTAACATCGACAAATAACGCCGACAGAAATATTGCAGTAGGTGCATTGTCCGATAAACTTTCTATCTTGGGAGATGTAACCGTTTCTGATACAAAAATGCTTCAAATCTCAGGAGCAAACGGCATTGATATTAAAGCAACAGGAACCAAAAAAGGTGATGTTACCGTAACGGATTCCAAGTTTGCAGCGATTGCAGATACCGGAAATATCAATATTGACGGCAATTTGTCGGTTGATAATTCAATCGCAAGTATCGTTGTAAGAGATTCAGGCACCGGCGACATTACAATCGGTAACAACAGTGCAATAACTCCGGCATTGTCAGTTACAGACGGTTCTGTATTTATTTCATCAGAAGGTGTTACTACTATTAAGGGTGACGTCTTGATGAATAATTTGGCAGACCTTGCATATATCAGCGGTAACTCTGTTGATATCAAGGGAGATGTTTCTATTAAAAATTCAGAATATGCATCAACAATTTACGCACAAGATGGCAATTTGACGCTTGGAGCATTAGATGTTGTTAATAACATCGATCCAAACGGAAAGAATGCGAAAACAACAATCGCTTCAAACGGTGGCGACATTATTGCGAAGGGCAAATTAAATGTTGAAGATGCAGACATCTGGGTGTCCGCAAATGGAGCAATGAAAATTGCATCAGATACTGACGGAACAGGTACGGCATTGAAAGTCAAAGGCGGAAAGGCTGAAATCTTTGCACAAGACGACTTAGATATTAACGGTGATATTGAAATCACTGAAATGACTGATAAATCCTCAATTAGGGGTGGAACTGTATCAACAGGCAAAATCAATATCCATGACAATGAAAAGGCTATGGAAATTGTATCAACTGTTGGAAACATCTCGACTAAGGATATCAGCGTAAAAGACAACAACGGCGAGTTGACAAATATTCAGGCTAAAGGTGGAATTACAACTAATAACGGCAATGTTGATGTTGCAAATTCTAACTTGCAGTTGATTGCACAAGATGGCGATGTAAACCTCGGAACGGGTACAATAACTGTTGATAATTCAACAACGATTATTTCCGCAACAAACGGTGGAATTATATCAGGCAATATTAAAGTAAGCGATACCGCAGCGGGCAATATCCCGACTGAATTAGGTATGGCTGCAAAAGACGGAAGCATTAAAACAGGTAATATCGACTTGTCAGATAATGTTGTCTTGAAGCAAATCACTTCAAAAACAGCAGGGTCAACTGCGGCAACAGATATTACAAACGGAAATATCAAAATTGCTGATAATGCTAAATACCAAGCAAATTCAGCAGGAAATTACACAGCGGGTAATATCACGGCAAATGTTGCAGCAGGCAGTGAATCACTTGTTACAATTTCTGCAATCGGTAATATCAGTATAGAAGATGTTATTGCCGCAAATCTCTCTGATTTGTATATTCGCTCAAAAGAGGGCGATATCATGGCAGGTGACATTGACCTTACAAATATTGCCGTTAAAACAATCGATTCAGATACACACGCAAGTGTAATTTTAGCGGAAAACGGTGCTATCACGGTTAAAGACATCACTTTGACTGATATGGCAACTAACCCGACATACATTCAAGCGAAAAACGACCTCTCATCAGGTTCAATTTCCTTGAAAAAAGCAGATGCAAATATCATTTCAACAGACGGAAATGTAACTGCGTCAGGAAATGTTAAAGCAGATACTTCTAATATTATTATGAGTGCAGGCGGTGCATTAACATTCGGTGATGCATCAGATTTAACAAATCCTGCATTGAAGGTTAATGACGGCTCGGCTACAATCCTTGCTAAGAATGATATTACGGCAAACGGCAATATCGACGTATCAAAAGCAGACTTGATAATTCACTCTGAAGAAGGCGGAGTCACACTTGGTGAAGAAACTGACTTGACGAACCCTGCTTTGAAAGTCGCAAACGGTTCTGCTAAAATTTCGGCAGATGAGGGAGCCTTGATTATCAAAGGTGACGTTGATATGACGGCAATCACTGCTGATGCTCTTATGCAAGGCAAATCGGTTGCAATGGAAAATCTCAAGTTGTATGACAATACAAAAGATTCAGTCATAAATGCAACAGAGGGTGATGTTTCGATTAAATCGATTACACTTACAAATAATAAAGAAACAGTTGACGGAAAAACAACAAATAAAACAATAACAATCAATGCGACAGATGGAAGCATAAATGTTGATAAAGATATCATTGTTTCTTCATCTAATTTGAATATGTTGGCGGATAATGGAATAAAAGGAAATAATTTAACTGTTTCGGATAGCGTTTCTGGTGATTCGTCAAATCCGACATTCGGTACAATCCTTAATGCTGAAAATGGTGATGTTGCATTGAATAAAGTTTCAGTAAACAATGCAATGGCTGCTATTCAAAGTTCTGCAGGTAATGTAAATATCAAGGATTCTTTAACTGTCACGACTGATTCTGAGACAGCATCACAGGCTTATGTTATTGCAGAAAATGGAAAAGTTTCTATTGGAGAAGGAGTAACATCTTCTACAAGTGGAGTTGATACTGGAATTATTTCTGCAGGCGAAAATTCAAATGTTACTGTTGTTGGAAACGATGTCAAACTTGGCAATGCTACAACGAAAACAGCAATAAATGCAGGAATAAATTCCACAGTTCAAATTCAATCAATCAATAATGTTGACGCTGCTAATACCAAGGTAGTAGCAATGGGTTCAACTGTTGGCATTTATGGAGCAGAAGGAAATGTTTCAATAGATGGCATCACTTCTCAAATGTCCAAAGTTGCTGTTAATGCTGGTAAGAAATTGAATGTCAAAGGCAGTGTTAATTCAACTGGTTCGCTTCTAAGTCTTATAGGTTTGGAAGAAACACATATTGGGGGTTCTGTTAATGCTACAGATTCTTCATCGACGATTGGTTCAAACGGTGATGTAACATTTGATAAAAATGTTTCATTTAAGAACACTGTATTGACAAGTGGAAATTCAAATGTTGATTTACAAGTTGGCTCAATTTCAACGGCATTAACAGCATCTGGAACGTCGAATACGTCTGATGAAACTACAGTAGCAAACAATGATACTCCGAATCTTGATGTTAATAAATTAATTGGAACTATCCAAGGAAAAGTTAAAGATATTGAGGAATATAATTCAACAATAGAAGGTAAAAATGTTACTGTTAAGGGATCATTGAATGCGACAAACGACTTACTTGCAATCGGACATAGTCGTGCAGTAGAAAAACTCGAAGTAAACGGAGATACAACACTTGATAATTCGGTTGTAATGATTAACTCAAGTGGAGATGTTGTTACAAACGGCTTAAAAGCAAAAGATGCATTCGTATTTATTAATGCTAAAGATATTAAGGCAAAAGATATTAATACATCTGTATCGGATTCTTCCAAATTCATTTCATATCTTGAAACGGCTAATGAAAAATTTGCAGTCGATAATAATATGACAATGAAAAATACTATATTGAACTCAAAATACACGACAAACATTGCAGTCGGCGGAGCAGGCGATTTCAATACAACAGTATTGAATATTCCTAACGCTAACGCACAATTCGGTTCATTAAAGACCGAAAACACAATGGTTAGCTTACAAAATAACCAAGCAAATAACACAATCAGCGTAACTGGTGATTACACAGTTGCTGGCGACAACTTGTTCTATATGGACTTTGACCCTGCAACTGGTGCATACGATAGAGTTCATGTAGGCGGTGCAATTGCAGGTGCTGACGGTGCTACAATCACTGTTAACTCACACCTCGTAAGCAAAGGAGATGGTGCAAACGGATACCAAGTTTACGATGTATTCCACGGCGACAAGGGCGTTAACGGCGTAACATTCGGATTACAGGGTGAAACTTCATACTCAACGGCATTGGCTAATTACCAAATGCAATCACTCGGAAGCGGTAAATACGCATTCAAGCGTACAGGCTACACTCCGACTGCATTGGCTACACCTGTTGCTGTTCAAGTCGGCGGTTTCTTGACACAAGTTCAAACTTACGACACGGCGTTTGATAACCTTGATATGGTTATGATGTTGCCGATGACTGCTTATGCTCCTAACAGATACGCAGTTGAAGATGAAG
>CAKVJR010000004.1 GCA_934754855.1 uncultured Candidatus Melainabacteria bacterium | reverse complement strand
GGGTGTGTCGGCTCAAAAATTGCAACCTCATCATATCTTTTATCCAATTCGACATTGCCCCAAGTGCGATATTCCCAAAAATTTGTTGTTGCTCCGAGTTCGTTGGCAAGTTTTTGAAAATCAATCATTTCTTGATAATTGTATGAATTTACGACGAAATTCAACCAGAAAAAGTCGAGATTTCCTGATTTTTTCATTTCCGAGATGAATTTTAAATTCTCCATTAATTTTTCAAAATGTCCGCCACGAACAATTTTTTCGTAAGTTTCTTTGTGTGCCGAATGCATTGAAACCTCGATGGATTGGACTTTTCCGAGCAAACCTGTTTCTTTGAAATTTTCCTCGGTTGCCAAAAGACCGTTTGTTATCAAATCAAATTTAATATTCGGGTATGTTGATGTGATTTTTTTTACGAGATTTTTGCATAAATTACTTGCAAAAAGTTCTCCTGAGCCGTTCAAATAGACTGTTTCGGCGTTTTTAAGTAACGGGATTAATGTTTTGTCGATGTTTTCTTCATATTTTTTTATCCAGTCAGGATTGTGCAAACTCTTGTCACGACACATTATACAGCGAGCATTGCATGTTTCGTCAATGTTGAAGTGAACCATTTTGGGCAGTTCGTTGACTTCTGCACTGTCATAGATTTTTTCCGAATTAAATCTGCCGTCTTCCTTGATATTCCTTGTTATGCAGGATTTTAAATCGCAAAATTTATAATTGCCGTCGAGTACGGATTGTCTGAAAATTTTTGCTTTTTCTCCGTTCCAAAGTTCTTCGTAACTTTGGTCAAAAATATTGCCGAAAGTGTATTTGTTAACAATTGCGGGGCAGCAGGAGTAAACTTTTCCGTCTTGAAAAAACATCAAATGTTCAAAAGGAACGATACATTGAAGTTTTTTGCCCAAAAGTTTTTCGGCGTCTTTTATAATTTCAGAATTATCCATAACATTCGGATTATACTTTATTTATGGGCTTTTTGCAAGATTTACAAGTTTTTTATTTCCGTGATAAAATTTGTTTATGAATGAAATACTTTTCATAGCCGAAGTGATTTTAAGTTTTACGGGGGTACTTCTTGCTCATAAATTTTTCGGGAAGTACGGTCTGTTTGCTTGGATTGCGATGAATACGATTATTGCCAACATCGAGGTTGTTAAGTGCGTAGATATGTTTTCTATGCCCATGACCCTCGGAAATATTACGTTTGGAAGTGTTTTTCTTGCAACGGATATTATCAATGAAAAATACGGTCGAAAAGTTGCTCAAAAGGGTGTATTTATAGGTTTTTTCTCGTTAATGACCTTGACGATTTTTACTCAACTCGATTTGTTATATGTTCCAAATTCTGAAGATTTTGCTCAAAAATCTATGCAAACTCTTTTCGCAATTACCCCGAGATTGTGTTTTGGCAGCATGTTTGCCTATTTGATTTCGCATACTACGGAGGTTTTTTTGTTTAGTACCATCAAAAAATTTCTTCCCTCTGACAAGTATTTGTGGGTCAGAAACAATGTGGCAACTGTGACAAGTCAATTGATTGATACGATTTTGTTTACATTTATTGCCTTTTTAGGCGTTTTTCCATTCAAAACGGTCGTCACTCTTTGTTTAACGACATATTTAATTAAAGTCGTTTTAGCGTTTTGCGAAACACCGTTTCTATATGCTGCAAAGAGGATAAAAAATGATTAATTATTTTTCTGAAAATACAAAAATCGGAAAATTTACAATTTTTGAAGAAAACGGTTCAATTATCAGGGTCTTTTTACCGATTTTAAGCGTGTCAACCAATGGTTGTCAATGTGTTAAAACCCCAGCTATTGCTGAGGCTTTTAAACAACTGACGGAGTTTCTTGACAGAAAAAGAACTGTCTTTAATCTCAAATTGGCTCCCAAAGGAACGCCGTTTCAGAAAAAAGTTTGGGCGGAACTTTTAAAAATTCCTTACGGTAAAACCGTGTCATATCAAGATATTGCGGTTGCTATCGGCAATCCTGATGCTTGTCGTGCGGTTGGAATGGCAAACAACAAAAATCCCATACCGATTTTTATTCCTTGTCATCGTGTAATTGGTAAAAACGGCAATTTGACAGGTTATGCAGGTGGTTTGGATTGCAAACAAGCCTTGCTTGAGATTGAAAACATCAGTCAATAACTTGCAAACGACCGTCTTTGATTGCTTTTAACTCACCTTTTTTCTTTATTTGTTCAATAAAGATTTCTTGTTGATTACCGATTTTTTCAGACTTTTTAACATCTTTCAAAATGCCCGTGAGAGTTGTATCTTTGAACAAAAATTTAGTCATTGAACATTTAACGGTTTGGGTTTCGCTCGGGTTATTTTCATCAATTTTTCTGACGACATTTCCGTTTCTGTCCAAAATACAGATATCATGCACGCAAACGGCATCTTTTTTTGCATCAGATTTATTGATTGTATATTTCATGCCCGAGCAGTGCATAACCTGCGAAAGGTCTTTGGTTATAATAGTTTTCGCCTCTGTGTTGAGTAAATTTACAAATTGTTTTTCGCTCATTTCTGCGACTACAACATCATCATCGTAGGGCAACATTCGATATTTTATGTCATAAGTGGTGATTTTGCCTGAAATTCCTGACGACTTCATGCTCGGTGCATTAAAAAACGCAACTTCTGCACCGTATTTTTGTCCTCGTTGGAGCATGCCGTCTGCAAGTATTGAGGCGACGGGGTTTTCGGCTTTTCTTTCATCATCTTCGTAAGTCGGGATAAAAGGAACGGTAACAGGTGCGATTGTTTCGTTTTTACCGATAGATTTTGTTAAAATTCTGTCAATTTTTTTAGAATTTTGATATTTTTCAATTTTAACCAATTTATTTTGAATTTTATCTTCAATAAGCACGCCTTTTTTGTCAAAAAGCACGTCAAGATAGCCTGCATTTGTGTTGTCGCTACCTGCTTGAGTAATGATAACGGGTTCGCAACGCAGTGATTTGACCAAATTTTTCTTTGATTTCTGGTTATCTTCTTTGTTAACACCGTTTAATTCATCGTGAGTGTGTCCGCCGATAATTATGTCAATTCCGCCTGTTTCCGTTGCGATTTTGAGGTCGCTGTCGTAACCGCTGTGGCTGAGAAGTATGATTTTATTGACGCCTTTCGCCTCTAATTTTTCAACTTCTTTATTCAAAACGGCAATTGTTTCATCAAGTGTCATAACAGAAACTTTATTTTCATTGTCCGCCATTCCGATGTCCTTGTCTGACGGGCTTGTTCCAAGAATGGCAAATCTTGTTCCGTTTTTCATAAAAACATCACTTTTGACGAGTTTTTTATCCTTTAAACGCTCTTGTAGCGGGTTTTTTTCGGGAATATTGATATTTGATACAACCGTTTTGAATTTTGCGGGTTTGATGTTATTGGCATAAAATGCCGAACCTGCGTCATATTCGTGGTTTCCCGCCGTTGCGTAATCCATTTTGAGAGCGTTATAGATTTTTGTCATTGCGGAATTTCTTGCTTTGCCGCCGCCAAGGTATAAATCTCCCGCTCCGACTGTCAAAGAGCCTTTTTTATTATATTTTTTAAATTTATCGTGTGCGGGTTTCAACTTACTCACTTTTGTAATATTTCCGTGAGTGTCGTTGATGTAAAATACCGTTATTTGTGCATTTCCAAGGTTTTGCTGCGGTATAAAATCTTGCGGGCAGTAATCCATATTGTCCTCTTTCTTTTAAATCTATCGGTTTTTAGGCGATTTCAGCCATTTATTATTGGCTTTCATATCTTGGTACATATAACAGTTGCTGCAAGGGATTGCGGGATTGTCGGGAGCGTTATTTGTAATCATATTTTTTGCGTAAATAAGTTTTGGGTTATTCATTGCAGTCAAAAAGTCTTCTTTGAAAACATTTCCGCCAAAATCGTCCGTAAACAAAGAACAGCAGCCCAAAATTTTCCCGTCCCAATTGATTTGCGGTTCGTCCCACAAAAATGCACAATAGTACCAATCGGAAATTCCCTGTTCATATTCTTCGAGTAATTTGTGAGGGGGTAATTCGATTGTGGGCAAACCTGTTTGTTTTATTACCATTTCGGGGTTTCTGACAGGAGAAAAATCGGGGTATGTATTTTGTTCAAAAGATATTTCCATATTAAGGTTTTTCGCCAAAATTTTCGCCTGTTCGATTTCGTGTTCATTATGCCCGAAAACGATGAATTTGTAATACAAAGTGGGGGCGTCGGAGTGGTATTTTTCCTTATAAAAATTTATTTTTTTTATGTTTTCGATAACTTTATTAAAATCGCCGTTTCTTCGGTAAATTTGGTATGTTTCCTGACTTGCACCGTCAATTGAAACGTCAATTCTTTTAACTTTGCATCTGACAATTATTTCGGCGGTTGAGTCGGGCAAATAGTTCAAATTTACCCCGTTATCCATTGTCATTTCGATGTTTTTCGAGTTTGCGTATTCAATGATTTTGTCAATTTCGGGGTTCAAAAAAATCTCGCCGTGGTTTGAAAGTTCAATAGACTCAAAATCATTATCATCAATAAATTTTTTGAAGTTTTCAAACTTCAAATTGCCCAAGCCGCAACCATTTTCGGCACCTTCTTTGTCCATTCGCATATAACATCTTTGGCAATTTAATTGGCATTTTGTGCTGATGTCAATTCGAATTTTTTTCGGCAATTCGGATTTGTCGTGATAAATTTCTTTGAGATATTTTTCTTCTAAAATAATATCGTTATTTCTCATCTTTCGACCTCGAAGATTTGTGTCTGATATTGACAAATGCAGAAATTTCAACCCGAAAATTCTTGAGAAGTTCGGATTTATTTTTATAAGTATCTTTGCAAAAATCTTTGTCAAACATTTATAAAACTCGCTATGTTTGAAGTATATCGCCATTTTTCCGCTTTGGTCAAGTCTTTGTTTTTCAAAAAACTATTCTGCTTTTTGTTTTTTGAACAAATCCCAAACAAACAAAATATAATCCTTAAATTTTTTCGGGTTTTTGTATGTTTCGGCAATCGTTCTGAAGAAATATCTCGGGCTTGCATAGTACAAGAAAAGCGTTTTCTTTCTGAATGCCTTTAATTTTTTATGTGTCAAAAATTTCGTTCCCAATGCGGGGATTTTGATAGTTTCGTTTTCAAAAAGCGATTCTCTTAAAATATTTTCATCACGGAAATTCTTTTCAATAACAGAGTCGGGATATGCAACGGGGAATGTTAAAGAAACCAAATCCGGACAGATTTTGAGGATTAATTTTTTTGTTTCCGTAAGGTGAGATTCCGTTTCCCAAGGCAATCCGACCGAGAATAAACCGAAAATTTTGAGTTTATGTTTTCTTGCGATATCGACTGTGTTAATACTTTCGTCAACAGAGAATTTTCTGTCCAATCGAACGAGAGTATCATCTGAACCGCTGTCAAAACGAACAACAATCATTGAGCAACCGGCATTTTTCATCTCCATTGCCATATATTCGGTGAAAGATGCAACGTTGACATTTGCAATCCATTCAATGTTTCCGTTCATAGGCGATTCGATTATGTAATCGCAAAATTCTTCAACCCATTTTTCATTGTGATTAAACGTATCTGACGGGAAATAAAAATTCGTAATTCCATATTTTTGATAACATTCATACACTTCATCAAAAACTTTTTTTGCGGGACGAACATTCATTGTTCCGTCTGCCAAAAGAGGTTCTTTGCAGTGCAAACAGTTATAAGCACAGCCTTTTGCAGTGATAATCGTTGCGATGGGTTTTTTATTATCGGGACGAACGTATTTTTCATTGTTCATCAAATCCCTTGCAGGGAGCGGTAAATCATTGATATTGCCATGCGGAGCATGGAAGTTTGTTTTGTGCATCATTCCGTTTTTGCAAATGGTGATAAACGGTACCTGATAAAGCATTTCGGGGGTTTCGTAATGTGCTTGAACCAACAAAGGCATAACAAATGCAGCGTCCGAACCAATCAGATAATCAACTCCGCCCATCGGCAAGCCGCAGAGGAGTTCTTCCGATGCATCAAAAAACATATCGCTTTTCAAAATAATTACGATTTGCGGATTTGATGATTTAATCATTCTGACCAATTTCAAATCTTCAAAAATATTTGCGATATCCGTTTTAAAAAGGAGCATATCGGGACAATTTTTCAAAACATCATCGAGCAAGTCGAGAGCTGTTTTTTGCTCAATTTTATAATCTTTTAAGAAAACTTCGTGACCTGCATTTTGCAACATTGCGGCAATATAACCCAAATCATTGCACGCTCTCATCGAGTGCGGAACAATGTCTGATGTTCTGTATTTGTATCTGTTCTTAATATTTACCGATAAGTCGCCCGGAGGGCTGCAAAGCATTATTTTTTTCATAATATTCGGTCACCGAATTTTCCAATACGTTCACTTTTGTGACAATTTTAATGAAAAAAAATATAAAAAACAAGATATACTAAGTTATTTGTCATATAATTATTTGTATGAAACCGGTAATTGAAGTAACTGAATTCGATAAAGTCAGAGAATATATAGCCGAAAACGCAATGACAGAGTTGGGAAGGCTTAGAACTTTGCGTGCGGAAATTTTTGACGACACGGAAAAAATTGTCGAACAATTAAATTGCACAACCGAAGCAAGACGATTGTGCGATATGAATTTGCGTTTGCCTTTAGAAAATTTTGCCGACATGACAAGTTCTCTTAAAGATGCAAAAGCAAGAATTAAACTTTCCCCGCAAGAAATTTGGGATATCGCAAATCTTTTGAGAAATTCAAGACTTGTTAAGAATTTTCTCGAAAAAAATGCCGAAGATGCCACAAAATTGGCGGAAATCAGCGGAAATTTATTCGTCTTAAAAGAATTTGAGGACAAAATTTTCGACACTTTGGGAAGTGATATGAAGATTAAAGAAAGTGCTTCATCTGAGTTAAAACGCCTCTATGCCGCACTGTCAGACACTCACGCAAGCATCAAATCAGCAATTACAAGATTGTTGTCCGATTCAAATTTTACAAGCGATTTGAGAGATACAATTTACACACAGCGTGACGGCAGAACGGTTTTCGGGGTTAAGGCGGAAGCGAAAAACAAAATTTTAGGTATCGTCCATGATGTTTCTGCCTCGGGACAAACTTTCTTTATCGAGCCGAAAGAATTGACGGAACTTCATAACCGTGAGCGTGAAATCGAAATTCATATCCAAATTGAAACGGACAGAATTTTGAAAGTTTTTTCGGAAGAAATCGGGAAACATTTTGCCGAATTGGTCGAAACACAAGATGTTTTGGCGGAAATCGATTTCCACTTTGCAAAAGGTAAATATTCGCAAAAAACAGAAAGTTCGCCCGCTATTATTTCCGAAGAACCGAAAATTGATTTAAAAGCAATGAAAAATCCTGTGTTAATGCGGGTTTGTGATAATGTTATCGAAAATGATTTTAATGCCGGAAAAGACAATCTTTGTACAATCATAACAGGGTCAAATACAGGCGGAAAAACAGTCGTATTAAAGACTGTCGGACTTTGTGTGTTGATGAGCAAAGCGGGTTTCCATATTCCTTGTTTGAGTGCAAAAATTTATCCGTTCAAAAAAGTTTTTGCCGATATCGGTGACCAACAAAATATCATTCAAAGTCTTTCAACATTTTCTTCTCACATCAAAAACCTTGTGGAAATGAGCAATCAGGCGGATAGCGACACATTGATTTTGATAGATGAAATTTGTTCTGGAACTGACCCTGCCGAGGGTTCTGCACTTGCAAGAGCATTGTTGCAATATTTTGTTCAAAAACAGGCTTTTTGTGTTGTTACGACTCACTTTGGAGATTTAAAAAATCTTGCTCTTGAAGGAAGCGGATTTGAAAATGCAAGTGTTCGATTCGATACGGAAACGTTAAAGCCGACGTACCGCTTTACACAAGGAGTTTCAGGCAGCAGTAACGCAATTACGATTGCCGAAAATTTGGGTTTGAATGCCGAAATTATCGGAAATTCGAGAGAAATTTTCACGGAAACTTCGGGCAAAAATATCGAAAAATTTGCAAAAATTGAGGAAATGTGGGAAGAAGCCGCAAAAAAAGCCGATGAGGCTAAAAAAGAGGCTGAAACGGTCAAAGCCTTGAGATTGCAACTCGAAAAACAGGCAGATGATTTGAAAAAAGAAAAACGAAAAATTATTGCCGAATACAAGAAGAAAACTCAGACTGCATTTGATTCTGCAAGAGATGAGATTAAAGATGTTTTGAAAAATCTTCGTGAAAACGAAAATCGTGAAAACACAATGAAAACGATAAGAAAGAACACTTTAATCCGCAAAAAACTTCACGATAAACTTGATGAAGAGTATGAATCTTTGAGAGAAGATTATGCGGATATTGACGTAAATTCAATCACCGAGGGTGATAAGGTCATAATCCGTGACTTAAATCAAGAGGCAGAATTTGTTGCTTTCACTGATAAAGGCAAAAAGGCTGAAATCCTTATGGGAACTGTGAAAACAAAAATTCCCGTTAAAAAACTTGCAAAATATGACAAAGAGGTAATTAAGGCTAAAACTAAGCCGCTCGTTCAGCAAAAACAGGCATTTGAGTTCGTTAAGCACGATGTTTCTTATACGTTGGATTTGCGGGGATTCAGATACGAAGAAGCAATGCGGGAAGTTGAGACATATCTCGATAAGGCTTGTGCGGCGGGGCTTTCGTACGCAATAATTATTCACGGGCATGGAACAGGTGTTTTGAAAAAGGCGATTCGGGAATATCTTGCCGATAGTCCTTATGTTGCCAAATTCCGCCCCGGAGAAGATGTTGAGGGCGGCGACGGCGTTAGCGTGGTGGATTTGAACTGATGAAAGAAAATTTGAGCATAAAAACAAAAAATACGAACATCAGTTTAACCGCATACAGAGCAGTAAAAATTTTAAAACTTTTGTTGGAAAAACCTCAAACAAGTGCCGAAATCATTGATGTTTTGAAGCAAGATGAATTAACCGAACGCTCCGTTTCCGATGATACATTGAGAGTTACAATGAACTCGTTGAAAGCCGTCGGTTGTAAGATTGCCCGACCTTGTCCGAAAAATAATTACCGTTATATTTTGTTGGAACACCCGTTTAAGGCAAAATTTTCACCTGCCGAGATAACTTTGTTGTCGCAAATAAGACAATATTTTTTGGATTGCGGTCAATGGCGTACAGTTCTTGAATTGAGCGATTTTTATGACAAAATTGTCGCTCCTCATTGTGAAGAAGAAGTTTTGGATTTACTCAATAAAAAACGACCGTTTGCGAAAGTTAAAAAGGAAATTTTGCGAACATTTTACGAAAAAGATTTGTGCAAAAAAGAAATTCTGATGACTTATGCAACATCGCCCAAAAAGATTGAGAAAATAAATGTTTCAAGCGAAAGAGTTTTCTGTGAAGCAGGCAAATTGTACGTTATCGGCTGGTATTATAAACGAAACACCTGTGCTTACTTTAATGCGGAGAAAATTTTGGAATTTCATTCGATTGAACCCAAAAAATTAACGGATCAAACTCGGGAAATCAAGGTTATATATAAGGTTACGGGCGATGAGGCGTTGACTTTCAGATGTAATTTTGATGAAAAAATTATTGAACAAAAAGAAAATGAAATAACCGTGGAATGTATTGCCACGAGTGAATTTAAGGTTATTCAACGTTTACTTTCTTTAGGTGCGGATTTTGAATTGATAGAACCGTTGTATTTGAGAGATTGTTTGCTTGAAAAATTGTCCAAAATCAAGGCGAGGTATGAACAATGACTTATCGTGCCAAACACCATGATTCTTGCGTCAGAGTTTTGGAATTTTTGAAACTTTTGACTAAAGAAGATATTGATATTAAAGAATTGGAATATGACAAAAAGTTCAAGGATATTGAGGCTCCCGAAACTTTTTTGAAGTATATTTCAACGCTTGAGGCGTCTGAGATTGATGTCAGAAAAATCGAAAAAAAATATTCTCTTTGCAAATTTCTGGAAGAAATTGAACTTGATGACAAAGAAATTGACTTGATAGTTACTGTTCGCAAGGCTTTTGATGCATGTTGCCTTGAAAAAGAACGGGGTTTTTTAGATCAATTTTTGTCAAAACTTTTGAAATCATTGACGTTAAATTCAAAACAAAAATTGGATTTAAAATTAAAATCCCTGAAAAATTCGGAAACTAATCGCAAAATTGCCGCAATTGCAAATGATTTTCAGAAATACGTTGATTTGGCACAAAAATTGAAAATTACTTATGACGGAGAAACATCGATTGTTATCCCGAAAGGTGTTGAAATATATGAAGATAGGGTGCTTTTAGATGTTTATAACCCTAAAAAGGCTGAAAATTATAAGTTTTTGACTCACAATATTGAAAAAATCGAAATTCTGCCGATAAGAGTAGTTCCCGTAAATGTCACATCTTCCGTGGTTTTTGAGGTTTACGGACGATTGATTGTCAATTACCGCTTGAGAGATGGCGAACATGTCGAGTCTTTTTCCGATGAGAAAAAAGTTATCATTAATACGGGCGAGGACAAAAAGGCTTTGATTAAAAGACTTATGAAATATGGAGAAAATTGCAAAATTACCTCTCCGAAATTTTTACAACAGGAAATGCTTGATGAACTTGAAAAAGTTGAAAATAAATTAAAAGGAGTTAAATAATGAAAAAAATCGGCTTTATTCCGATAGATAATCGACCGGTCTGTTACGATTTGCCGAAAATGATTGCCAAAATTGACCACGAGGTGAAATTATATCTTCCCCCGAGAGGTTTTTTAGGCTCTTTGACAAAAAATGCCGACCGAAATGCTCTTTTTGAATGGCTTGAAGATTTGAATAATATCGATTATCTTGTAATTTCAGCCGATACGCTTATTTACGGCGGTTTGATTCCATCAAGGCGAAGTTCGGATACAAAAGATGAAATCGAAAAACGACTCTTGAATTTGAGAAATATTTTGCTCAAAAAAACAGACTGTAAAACCCTTGTTTTTTCAAGCATAATGCGTATTTCCAATAATAATTGTAATGAGGAAGAAAAGGAATATTGGTCTGAGTTCGGAAAGAAAATTTTTGAATATTCTTATGAACTTCATCGCTCTGAAATTGAGGGAAACCGCTTGGCAAAAGAAAAAGCGACCGAAATTGCCAAAGAAATTCCGCCTGAAATTTTAATCAACTGGTTGACTGCGAGAGAAAGAAATTTTGCGGTTAATAAAGAGTACGTAAAAATGTTTGACGACGGCATTTTTAACACATTGATTTTTTCAAAAGATGATTGTGCAAAGTATGGATTTAACGTTAAAGAGGCAAAATATTTCGACTTTTTGGCTCAAAACAGAAAGGGAATGTTTGTCAAAACAGGTGCGGACGAAATTCCGCTGACGCTGCTTTCTCGCTGCATTTCAGACGGAAAGAAAATCAAAATTGCACCGATTTATACAAATCCTGAAGAAATTGATAAAATTTCAAAATATGAAGATGTTTCTGTTAAGGACTCGGTTGAGTCGCAAATTTTAACGGCAGGCGGTAGCGTTTCTACGCCCGATGACGCCCATTTGATTTTGTATGTGAATAACTTTAAGGGTGAGCAGGGTGAACTCGTCATGGACGTCCATACAGAGCCTTTTGACGGGGAGTTTGCTCATTTTGACAAACCGTATTTTGTTGTTGATATTTTGAATGCAAATGGAGCGGATAATAATTTTGTTGAAAAAATGTTTGAAAACGGTATAAATGGGTACTTTTACGGATATTCGGCATGGAATACGACGGGAAATTCTTTGGGATCGGGGATTGCTGCTGCGGTGACGAAATTTTTGGCAAAAAATCCTGACGAAACGGCATTTAAAAAGTTGCAAACGGTAAGATTGCTTGATGATTGGGCATATCAGGCTAATTTAAGAGAAGAATTTAAACGGGAAAACTTGATGGATTTGCAAAAGGTAAAAAATCGGTTTGAGGCTTATGAGGAAAAAATCTCAAAAACGTTGAATACTAACGGCTTTAATGTTTCTTACTCTTTTCCTTGGAACAGGTTTTTTGAAATCGAGGTTAAAATATAATCTCGGTTTGCAAACATTTGATGATACTATTTTTGTCAATATTTCTCGTTGCTGCTCAGAATGACAAGCTGTATGGATACTAAAGTATTAGTTGAAACGATTTAATAATAAGAATTTAAAATAGTACTATTGCTCCTGACTAAGTTTTTCTCAAACTTGTTTGAAATTTACATTAACAAAATTGACAACAAAAAAGACCTCAAAAGAGGTCTTTGAAAAGTTTGGACGAGAAGAGACTCGAACTCTTACACCGAAGGCGCCAGTTCCTAAGACTGGTGCGTCTACCATTCCGCCACTCGTCCAAATCAACAAGAAAAGCTGGTAACGGGACTTGAACCTGCGACCTACTGATTACGAATCAGTTGCTCTACCGACTGAGCTATACCAGCATTTCCTTTTTCATTATATTAAATCAAATTTTTTAATCAAGTTTTTAATCCAACGAGAAAATTTCTTGCAAGTCTGCATAACTCAGGCTCTTTCCGATATTTCTGTCAACCGAAATTACCGAATCCACAAGGTTTCTCTTTTGTTGTTTAAGTTTCTGAATTTTCTCTTCAACCGTACCTTTTGTGATAATTCTATAAACAAATACCTTTTTCGTTTGTCCGATACGGTACGCACGGTCTGTCGCCTGATCTTCAACAGCAGGATTCCACCACGGGTCGTAGTGAATTACGTAATCTGCTCCCGTCAAATTCAAGCCTGTTCCGCCCGCTTTCAAACTGATTAAGAAAATCGGAATTGTCGGGTCGGAATTAAATCTTTCGACGACTTCGCCACGGTTTTTCGTTTTGCCTGTGAGATATTCGTGCTTAATACCTTCTTTTTCAAGCCAAGCCTTAATGATATCAAGCATATCGACGAATTGGCTGAAAAGCAAAACTCTGTGTTTTTCTTCAATAATTTGCTCAAGCATTGATTTGAGTTGTTCAAATTTACCCGATTGAATATTTCCTTTTTTGCCCTCTTTGTCGTAAAGTTTCGGGTGACAGCAAATTTGACGCAAACGCAACAATGCCGAGAAGATTGAAAGTCTGCTTTTTTCCAAGCCGTTTTGTTCGATTGATTTGAAAAGTTCTTCCTTTGTACTGTCCAAAACTTCGAGGTAAAAATCTTTTTGCTCGGGGGTAAGTTCGCAATATGCGATGTTTTCCACTTTATCCGGCAAATCTTTCGCAACATCTCGTTTCATACGTCTTAAAATGAACGGATAAATTTGAGATTTCAAACGTTTTTCGACAATCTTATCGTCACGTTCCGTAATCGGCGTTACGTAACGGTAATTAAATTCATTTTCCTCAAACAAAAATCCGGGCATTAAGAAGTCAAATACTGACCAAAGTTCTTCGAGTCTGTTTTCAATCGGAGTACCTGAAAGTGCCAATTTATGGGACGATTGCAACTTCTTAACGCTTTGTGCAGTCAAACTGTCCGCATTTTTGATGTTTTGAGATTCATCAAGAATAATATATCTGAAATTGTGCTTAACAAGTTCGTCAATGTCCCTTCTTACAAGGGCATAACTCGTTATGACAACATCGTATTTATCAATTTCTTTGAAAAATTCTTTTCTTTCAACACCTGCAAGTTTCAAGCATTTCATCTTCGGTGCAAATTTTTGGATTTCATTTTCCCAGTTGAAAACAACCGAAGTCGGGCAAACTACGAGGTTTGGAGCCTGTTTATCTTTTTCTTTTGCTTTTTGGATTAAAGCCAATGCCTGCAAGGTTTTTCCAAGACCCATATCGTCCGCCAATATGCCGTTTAAGCCGTATTGGTACAAGAACCACAACCAACTGAAACCTTTCGTCTGATATTCACGAAATTCGGCGTTAATGCCCTTAGGAAGTGCAACTCCGTCCATTTCCGAAAACGTTGAAATTTGTTTCCAGAATTTTGAAAATTTGCGACTCATTTTAAGGGTCATTTTAAGGTTTTGCATTTCAGACACAATGCCCGCACGGTAAGTCTTTACGACATATTTATTTTCATCGTTCCGATAAACATCAATCGTATTAAACGATTTCATCAACGAAAAAATTTCCTGAACGGGAAGTTCGATAAAACCTTGTCCCTTAACCTTAAAATACTTATTATTGTCCAAAACCATTTCGTAAATATCGTTGAACGAAATAATTTCTTCGCCGATTTTTCCGTACAATTCAATGACGAAACTATCCTTTGACTCTTCACAAAAATCAAGTGATGCACAAAGTTCAAACGGATTTTGGGCAAGTTTGAAGAAACTCATATTGTCTTTTTCTTCAAAAATCCAATCGGTACCTGCTTTTGGCTTATAATAATTATAAAAATCAATTGCGTTTTCACGCTCCATGCCGAGGTTGTTTGTTTGCATCGGAGCAAATTTACAACTCAAAAGCATTTGATATGCCTGTTCTTCGTGCAATTTATTTCTTTTTACGTAATAAAGCAAATCTTCTTTAGGCTTTTTAACCGTTACGTAAGGCGTTTTGTCCTGTTTGCTGTAAGGAACTCTTGTTCCGTTATAATCAAATTCCAAAGTCGCTTTGAGCGAACCGTCGTAGTCTAATCCGAGTGAAACAACATTCAGCGGGTGAGATTCTTCAAGTGCAAGTTTTTCAATTGCTTCCGTCGTTTCAACGTCCGTAATTTTCTTGAGTTTGGGCAACTCTTCGTAAATGAATTTTGCACCTTCTGCATCTTTTATGTCTGTAAATGATGCTTTTGTCAAATTTTGCGGAAGTGCTGAAACTGCAATATTTGTCGGGAAAATAAGGTTTTTATATCTTCCCCATTGAAGTTGTCTTGAGAAATATCTGACTTCTTCAAAAGGCAGAATATCATCTCTGTCAGGGCGTTTCCAATATAATGACGCAAGCACGTTTCCAACCATCGAGAAGTTTACGCCAACCCCCAAAGTCCATACATCGTGGGTAAATCTCAATTTTGCCTTGGTTTTTCCGTCAATAACTTCTTCTGCTTTTGAAAGCATTTTGAAAAACGGGTCGAATTTCAATATCGGTACGTCATACCAGCCTGCTCGTTTATCCAATCTCGATTGCGTTAAGAGCAGTTTGAAGATTTCGAGGTTGACTTTTTGCATGTAATTTAACTCTAAATCCTCGCCGTTTCTTTGTTTTTCGATAATTTTTTTGAAAAGCCCCTCTAAATCACGAACAACCTTTCCCGTTTCTCTTTCCATAACCAAAATTGAGAAGAAATTTTGTCGTCTTTTGGGATTAAAGTGGAAAATGTGAGCCCCTTGCGGATTTTCGACAACATCGGCAATTTCGTCTGAATAGTCAATCTGCATTTTGTAACGCTTTTCGGCATATTCGTCGTAAATATGATTATCAATAGCCGTCAATCCAAGTGCTACAACGTGTTTGCACCATTCTTCTTTTAACGGGCATGTACAACTCGGAATGATTTGACCCTTTTGAAACTTCAAAGTTACATCATAATGGTCTTTATAACTTCCTTTAACAATTGCAGACAGCACATTTCTCGTTAATTTAACATCTTGTACGAGATTTTTTTGATAAACTTCATATCCTCTTCGCCAACTTCCGGGCTTTGCATTATCTTTGAGGAATTTATGGTTTAGATACACATTACTCATTCGGTTATTATTTCTTTGTTCCTATCCAAATCCCGATAAACTGAATTTACAGTCCACGGACAGGTTCACTTCCCTTATAATTTGATTATACACAGTGATTTTTATTAAGCAAGAAAAATCTTTGAAATTCCCGTTGTTAAAGTCTGAGGAGAGATTTTTGTTATAAAAATAATCTTTATTGAAAAATCAATATAGATTCTTCGCTGCCGCTCAGAATGACATTTAATACCTACTGATAGGCGGTCGGCGGATTGTTTGTTATGTTTGCAAAGAAAAACCTACCCGCAGGTGGTTTTTATTGGTCAATAAAAGTCATTCCAAGAAGAAAGTCATATTAGGGGCTTGTCCCCGAAATATCTGTTTTCAAAAATAAGAATTACAACTACTGCTTGAAGTTCAGATTTGCATGTCATTACGAGGAACGAAGTGATGAAGTAAACCGGAGTTTATAAAATAATTCATGATTACCGAATTGCCATGTTATCACTGCGTTCGTCCTTGCAATAACTCTATAAATTCTTTGGTGTTTATTTATTGAATTTTACGAAAATGTCGTAAACAAAATCGGCACCTTTGACCAATGTTCCATAGTCCATGCTTTCGTCTGACGAGTGCATGTTCTTAATTGTTGCAACGCCAATCAAATAGGGCTTAATGATTTTGCCGTATTTATTTTTTTCGTTTGCGTAAATGTGTGTTTCCGCTCCTGCGTGAAATGAAGCAACTTTTACGTCAACGCCTGTTTCCTTGCCGACTTCTCTTGCAACATCGGGGATTGTTGTGTCATTATTCTTTTCAAATTTCTTTGTTTTAACTTTTGAAGTCATTTTGAAAACAGCCACGCCTTCATATTTTTTGTTGAATTTATCAACAATTTTTTGAATATCTGCGAGCAAATCTGCTTCTGCTTGTGAATCAGAACTTCTTAACGAATAAATTGCCGCACCTTTTTTATTGATAACGTTTGTAACTGCATTTTCAATGAGGTAATCAAAATGTTCACCGTTTTTGAGGTCTTGTTTTGTCATTTTTTGGAGCGGGAAATCAACGCCGCCGCCTAAAATTACACCGAGGTTGATTGAGGTTACAACGCCCTCTTCATCTTGTTTGTAAACCCCTTGAGGAATTTCCGAAACGATGTCGGCAAGCAATTTTGCAGCGTTAACTCTCGTTGTATCTGCGATATCGTTACCTGAGTGACCGCCTTTGATACCTTCAACTTCGACCAAAACATTTGTATAGCCTGCACCTGCAATCATAACTTCGCCAAAACTGTCAGAATCGAGTACGAGTGCGTATTCTGATTCCAATTCGTTCATTTTAACGTGTTTGATACCGCTCATGCCGCTTTCTTCATCACGGGTAAATACCATTTCCAAACCGCCGTGTTTGAGGTCTTTGTTTTCGATAATTCGGCATGCCGTGCTGATTGCTGCTGTAATACCCGCTTTATCGTCCGCACCTAACGTACGTTTTTTGTCTGTTTCAATATATCTGTCGTCTTTCAAAACGATGTTAATCGGTGAATCGTCGCCTACAACGTCCATGTGTGCCGAGAGTAACATCGGTTTTTTGCTTGAATCGGTTGCGGGAATTCGAGCGATAACGTTTGAATAATCATCTTGATGAACTTCAATGCCATTGCTTTTAAGAGTTGCAATAATTTCTGTCGCAACATCATTTTCGCCCATTGAGGGTGATGGAATTTCCGCTAATGTGCAAAATAAATCAATTAAAGTGTTTTGTTTTCTTAAATCTTGAATGTTCATTTACTTTCCTCATTTCTTCGTTAAAAGAATTATATACCTATTTATTTGTGATAGCAAAACAAAATTTTACAATTTGTCAAAACCTGTAATATTGTGAATTACGACGACATGGCAAAAGAGAATATTCAATTGGGGTTTGCATTATTATCTTGTTTAAGATACGATAATAAAAAGTGTTAGAACTACAATTAATGTTACATGAAAAAGCAAGAGAGGAATAATGAATAAAAAATCGCTACTTTTAACAGTAATAATTGTTGCAGTGACATTCGTATTTACTGTGATGCCTGTATTTTCTGCTCAAACAGCATCAATGCATGACATCAAACAATATATTATCCAATGCTCAACAGAAATGGGAGTTGAGCCCGAAATTGCACTCAGCATTGCAAAACACGAAACAGGTTTTTGCCAAGAAAAAAGAAGTTACATGGGTGCAGTCGGAGTATTTCAAGTTTTGCCGTCAACAGCAAGACGTTTTGGTTACAATCCGTACCAATACAAGTCAAATATCAAATGCGGAATTGCTTATTACAAGCAAATGAAGCGTATGTTTAAGACAGATGCAATGGCTCTTGCAGCGTACAATGCAGGACCGGGAACAGTTAAAAGATACGGTGGAATTCCGCCTTATGCCGAAACAAAAAGATATGTCAGAACCGTTATGAAATATTATAACGAGTACAAATCTAATCCCGATGCGACAGTTGCTCCTATGCTTGCAGCCGTAAAAGCACCTAAAGAAGACCAGAAAGTTTTGGCTGAAAAAGAACATAGAGAAATGTTGACTCTCTTTATGTTAAATCAAGCCATATAGGAATATGCAGAAGATAAATGTTCAACGAAGTTAAGACTCACGAACTTACAATCGACGTTGTCGTCTTTACGATTAAAGACAATAAATTGCAAGTATTAGTTACAAGAAGAAATAAAGAACCGTTCAAAGGCAGATGGGCAATTCCGGGTGGATACATTCGTTTATCGGAAACCTTGGACGATGCTGCCGCAAGAATTTTGAAAGAAAAAACTGACGTAGATGATATCTATCTCGAACAACTTTATACGTTCGGTGATCCTCTCCGTTATCCGAATGCCCGTGTCGTAACCTGTGCTTATTTTGCACTTGTAAGAGCGGAAGATGTTGAACATATTTTCACAAGAGAACAAGTCGAAGATGTCGCTTGGCATAACGTTTATGCGTTGCCCGAGATGGCATTTGACCACAAGAAAATTATCGAATATTCGCTTTACAGAACTCGTGAAAGACTTGAATATTTCCCGATTTCGTACAAACTTTTGAAGGATAAATTCACGTTAACGGAATTGCAAAGAACTTATGAGTTGATTTTGAATAAACCGCTCGATAAACGTAATTTCAGAAAGAAAATTCTTTCGGGAACAATGTTAATCGAAACGGACGAATATACAAAATCAGGCTCAAAACGCCCCGCCAAACTTTATATGTTTGACCCCGATTTGATTAAATCAAAAAAAGGCTTAATGTTTGTATAATCTGTATTTTTATAATAAAAAAGAACGTAGAAATGCGTTCTTTTTTGTTGTTAATTTTGACTTTAAAAAACCACCTGCGGGTAGTTTTTTTGACAAACGTAGTAAAACAATCAGCCGACCGCTTGTCAGTAGGTATTTCATCGTCATTCTGAGCGTATCTTTCTATTATTCTTCCGGTTCTAAAAAATCAGCAGGAAGATTTGTTTTCAATTTCTCAAAAAACTCAACAAAATCTATTTTATATGCACCTAATATTTTCAATAAAGAAAATAATTTAACATTAACTTTTCCATTTTCAATATCATTCAATGTTGTTGTGGGTATTGAATATTCATTGCAAAACAAATTTAAACTCTGACCCTTATCAAGCCGAATTTCTTTCAAAATTTTTGCAACAGTGTCTGCGAGTATTTTTTCTTCATCTTGCATATTTCCAATTCTAATGCTATATTAAATTCACCATATCCGCCGTAGCGGATAGAGAAGAGAAGAATGAAAACAATACTTATAGATTTGGACGGAGTTTTAAATGAATATATCGGAAATTTTGATAAAGATTTTATTCCGCCGATAAAGTACGGAGCGAAAGAGTTTTTGAATGTTTTAGCAAAAAAGTATGTAATAAAAATCTTTACCACAAGAAACAGATTGCTTGTATCAAAATGGGTTATTGGTAATGGATTAGAAAATTTTATTGAAGATGTTACAAATGTCAAAGAACCTTGTTGGGTTTATATTGATGACAGGTGCATAAATTTCGACGGCAAATTTGACGGCTTGATTGAAAAAATCGAAAATTTCAAACCGTATTATAAACAACAATAAGTGCGACTTTTATTTACCAATAAAAACCACCTGCGGGTAGGTTTTTATATGCGAACATAACAAAACTATCATCTGATGAATATAAAAATTCTGGACTGCCACGCTATCGCTCGCAGTGACAATTAGTATTTGTTGATAAAGAAAAAACCACCTGATGGTAGGTATTAAATGTCATTCTAAGCGGCAGCAAAGAATCTGAAAAGGATTTTGCAATTTGCCGAAACAGATTCTTCGGGATAAATCCCTCAGAATGACGAAAACTGCAAAATTTTACTCATTTATTGTCATTGCGAAGAACGAGCGAGCAAGGTGAAAATCAACAAATTCGTGGCAAGCCGGTGTTTACTCATTAATTAGAAATAATACGCATTCCCCGTCATACTGAGGCGAAGCCGAAGTATCTGTTTTTATCATCAATCGTTAAAAATTTTTAGATTTTTTATCGAAACGATATCTTTTGGGTTTAATTCACAAGTGGAAATGTTTTTCTCAAACCACGCAATATCAATCCATTTTCCGTTTTTATATCCTGCTTTTGAGAAAACGCCGACTTTTTTAAAGCCCAATTTTTCATGTAATTTTTCTGATTTCTCATTTGGCATTGTAACGCAGCCGTAAACCGTTTTAATTCCTTGCATTTCAAGAATTTCAATTAATTTTTCATACAGAATTCGACCGTAACCTTTTGATGTGATATTTTGGTCAAGATAAATCGAAAGTTCCGCAATCCATTGATATGCCGCACGTTCACGAAGTCTACGTGCGTATGTGTAGCCCAAAATTTTTTCGTTTTCCTCTAAAACCAAATACGGATACGTTTCACTTATCTCATCAATCCTTTTGGCAAAATCTTCTTCGCTCGGAAGTTCGTATTCAAAGGTGATTGAGGTGTTTATGTATTGAGCGTATATATTTAAAATTTGTTTGCAATCTTGAGGTTTTACAAGTCTGATTTTCATTTTTCCAATTGAACTCCGTTAACTCCGATTCCGAACAGTGCAAAATCGTACTTTATCGGGTCGTTTTTGTCTAATTTCCGTAAATTTTCCGTAATTTCCATTGCACTTTTCATGTCGTTATTTTTTCTTGTAAGCAGTCCGATTTGTCTTGAAATATTACCGACATGGACGTCTAACGGAATAATCAACTCCGATTTGTCGATAAAATTCCAAATTCCGACATCGACGGGAGATTTTCGGACAAACCATCTCAGCATCATATTCATTCTTTTTACGGCTCCACCCTTTTTCGGGTCGGGCAAAAGGTGGTAAAAACCTTGCGTAACGTCCATTGTGACGTTTGAATAAAAATATTCGGTTACACCTGAGAGCATTTTTACAATATTGTGATTTTTATCGTAATGATATCTGAAAAGGCTCTCAAGGCTTTCGTTTTCGCCTTGCAGTTTCTGCAAAATTTTTAAAATTTGAATAAAATCAACACCTTTTGAAAAACGATAGTTGAAATTTTTTAAAACTTCGTCGTTTTCATCAAAATCCTTAATAAATTCAGTCAAATCCTTATCTTTTGTCAAAAAAGTTTTGAGTTGTCTGATAAAAAGTTCTCGTTTTCCATAAGCAAACATTGATGCGATAAACCCTGCAATCTCAATGTTTTCGGGTTTATTATAAAGATGAACAAATTGAACGGGGTCATCTTTGATAAAGTCAGTCGTATCATACTTTTCGGCATAATTGTTCAAAATATTTTTTATCTTATCGTTTTGAAATAATTTTTCAGCAGTGTTGAGCATTCTTCTTCCTTTATACCACCGATTACTTCTGTTTTCGAGTTTAAAAATTTTCTTAAATCCGTTGCAGACCCTAATGCTCCATAAATTGTATCATAAGCACCGAAAAAAACTTTTGAAATTCTTGAATTTAATATTGCCCAAGAACACATCGGGCATGGTTCCAGTGTTACATACAATTCACAGTCTGACAAAATTGTTGTGTTTAAAATCCTTTGTCCGTCTTGAATTACAAGAATTTCCGCATGTGCCGTAACATCTTTTCTGAGTTCCTTTTCGTTATGGGTCTTTGCGATAATTTCTCCGTTTTTGACAAGAATTGCACCTATCGGCAAATCGTTTCCCGACATTTTTGCGATGTTTATTGCCTCTTGCATAAAGTCCATTATTCTTCCTCAGACGGTAACGTAATATAGGTGAAAAATTCATTTGCGGGGGTTGATTTGATGAAAATTGTTCCGCCCATTGCCGAGAGCAAACCTTTTACGATAAAAAGACCCAAACCCGTTCCCCGTGTTGTTCTTGTTGTTTTGTCGTCAAGTCTTACGAATTTTTCAAATAATTTTTTTACGGTTTGTTTATCGATATACGGTGCGTAATTTTTCAAAATAATTGTAACTTTTCCGTTAACTTTGACTGCATCAATAACAAGCGGTGTGTCTTCCATACCGTATTTATTGGCATTTTCGATAATGTTAATTAAAACTTGTTCAAATCTGTCTTTGTCAGCACAAATATGGATATTTTTTTCGGCAACGTTGTTTATAACTTCCCGATTTTCGATATTTTTGACAGAAATCAATGACAATTCAAGGCTTTCGGCAAGATTTACCGATTCAAAAGTCATATTGAGATGAGCACCTTCGATATCAGGAATTACAAGCAAATCTTCAATCATTCTGCTGAGTCTTTCCGTTTGCTGTTTAATGACCTTTAAAGACTTGTTCCATGTTGCCTTATCAATTGTGATATCCGTTCTCATAAGTCTTGAAGAATAGCCTTTTATGCTCGTCAGAGGCGTTCTGAATTCGTGGCTCACGGTGTCAATAAGATTTGAGCGGAAATTGTCCAAAATTTCCAACTCTTCTTTTTGTTTTGCAAGTTTTGAATAAGCGTCATTAATTTCATCAGCCGCTTTATTAAATTCATTTGCTAGATAAACAAGTTCATAAGGTGTCAAAATATTCTTCAAAAGTCTGATTTTACGGGAATAATTACCCTTTGTAAGTGCGTTAATTCCCTTGAACAATTGTCTGATATTGAGGTACAAATATGAAAGGTACATTGATATGAAAAGCAGGCTGGCGATTGCCGAAACAATCATCGCTGTCAGGATTTGCCATGCCGAAAAATAAATCGTTCTTTCCATAATTTCGGTCGTGGTATTTACGATAATTGTCACATCCATGGATTTCATTTTCGTGCAAATGATAGGCTGGTTGTGGTTTTTACCGATAGATGCGGTTGTACCGTTCTCCATATTTGACGGAATCAGCGGGTATATCGTTTGAAAATCTTTTTCGTTATAATTTATGGAGGAAACGAGTTTGCCTTTTTCGGAAATAACAAAAATTTCTCTTATCGGTTCGTTAATGCCTTTGAAAATTTGATTGTGCAAATATTCTTTGTTCATTATTCCGATAAGATAATGATTTTTGTCCAATTTTTCAGAAACGGTGATCGTTCCCGACGACGGGTTCAAGTGTCCTGATTCGGAAATATAGTCGGGAAGATTGTGGGGATTGACTCTTTCGATGTGCAAATCCGAAAAAATTTCCGTCGTTTTGACATAATCCGAAAGATACTTATCAATCATTGCTTTGTTCGGCAAATACTTTATCGACAGTGCAATTTCCTTGATTTTGGCATCATCGGATTTGAACATATCGTAAATGTTTCTATCGACATTTTTTGCAATAATCAATGCCGTATTTCTTAATTCTCTCGCCAAAGCCTGACGGTTGATATTATTTACGATAATTCCCGTGACAATAAGCGGAATAATCAACGAAAAAATTGCAACAACTACAACCTGTTCGACAATTCTCAATCGGTGTATTCTAAAAAATCTTAGAAATTTTCTCACTTTTATTCACCCTCGAAAGGTGTCAACTTGTAGCCGACATTTGTGACAGTTTGTAAGTATATCGGGTGTTTCGGGTCTTCTTCAATTTTTTGTCTTAACCCGCCGACGTGAACTCTTAACATTCTGACGTCCTCATCACTGTCATAACCCCAAACTTCATTCAGCAAAACCGCCAATGTGACCGAGTTGTCGAAATATTGCATAAGACAGTACAAAATTTCAAATTCTGTCGGGGTTAATTTGATTTTTTTATCTTTAATTGCAACTTCAAGATAGTCGGGGAAAAGTTCAAACACACCGACTTTGAGAATTTCTTTACTGTTTTTAGATTGCGGTTCGTTTTTGGAATTTCTGCGAAGAAGAACACGAACTCTGAGCAAAACCTCCTGAACATCGAAAGGTTTTACGATATAATCGTCCGCTCCCGAGTTAAAACCTGTCGTTTTGTCAGTAATTGTGCCTTTTGCGGTCAATAACAAAATCGGGATATCCGGTTTTTTACTGCGAACATTTTTGCAAACGTCAAAACCGTTAATTTTCGGCATCATAACGTCAAGCAAAATCAAATCGTAATCATTCGCTAAAGCCTTCTGTAATCCCTCGCTGCCGTCTTTTGCGGTATCTACATCGTATCCGCTTTGGGCAAGGTCAAACTCCAAAAGTTCTCTGATATCTGTATCGTCATCAACAACTAAAAGTCTTTTTTTCATTGTTCTTTCCCGCTTTTAGCAAGTATTATCGCACATTTATTGTCTATTCTCAAGAAAATTTTTTAATATGCCATTTTACAAAGGTTGTTTTCGTGCGGTATTGTTAGGTCTTGGGTATTTTTTCGGAGTCGTTTTTGTCTTTTTAAAAATTAAAAGACAACGATTTTCTTCTTCGGATTTTGAAACATCAATTTTTTCAATAAAATCAAGTCCCAAAATTTTCATGGCATTTTTTGCTGAAACCAACTCATCGTCTGCGGTTTTGGATTTATATGCAACAAAATATCCGTTTTTTTTGATAAATGGTGCAGAATATTCTAAAATTACCGACAAATCAGCAACCGCACGGCTTGTCACCACATCGAAAAATTCTTTTTTATCAAAATCTTCAATTCTTGTACAAATCGGAAAAAGATTTTTGAGATTGAGATTTTCTTTTGCTATTGCGACAAATTTTATTTTTTTTGCAATCGAATCGAGGGCAAAAACATTGATATTACCGTATTTTATGGCAATCGGAATTGACGGAAACCCCCCGCCCGTGCCAATATCGAGTAAGTTTTTCGGAATTTCATATTTCTCAAAAAATGCTTTAATTGCAAGGCTATCGGGGATATGTTTTTCCGAAAGTTTTTGCACATCATTTTTACTCATCAGATTGGTATGAGTGTTGTATTCTTCAAAAAGTCTTATAAATTCACTGAAATCAGTCATTTTGCGATTGAAACTCCGAGGCTATTCTCTCAAAAGTTGCCGTTCCTAATTTTGCTTTCATATCGTTAATTCTAACGTCGATTTTGCGGACGTTTTCGGGGTTCGGTTGTTTAAGCAGCAAGGCTTTTGCCAACAAATATGATTTCAGTGCATCTTTTGTTTGATTTGATTGGTAATAATAATCGCCGATTTGGATATATGTTGAGGCGGTATAAACGTTGTCGTTGAGTTTCTTTGCGGCATCTAATGCTTTGAAAGAATATTCAAGTGCAAATGTCAACGATTTTGTTTGGTAAATTGTTGCCAATTTTGAGTATGCGAAGTATAAACCGTCCCAATTTTCGTGTGCTTCGTCGATTTTGACCGAAAGTTCGTAATATTTTGCGGCCTTGTCAGTTAAATTTTGCTCTTCAAAGATTCCTGCGATGTTTGAATATGCCGATGAAATGTATGAATTAACCTCATAATCAGTTGATGTTTGAATACATTGAGAGTACATTTTAAAGGCTTTTTCGACACTTCCTGCGTCATCGTATGCGAGTCCGAATTTGAAGCAGGTTTCGCAGATGAGTTTTTTATCTTGAAGATTAAGAGCGTAACTCAACGCCTCGTTGTAATAGACGCTTGCCCGTTCAATATTGAGGTTGTTTGATTCAATTTCTGCAAGGTTCAAAAGCACTCTGACATTGAATGCGAGGTCGGTTTGTTGATTTGTCCTCAAAATCATCTCGTACATTTCTTTTGCTTTGTTGTGATTGTACGTTTCTGTGTAAATTTCAGCCATATTAAACAAGGCTTTGTTTGCGTTTTGAGGATTTGTATCGCAATAAAGTTTGTATGCAATTTCAAAGCATTTCAAAGCTTCGTCATTATTTTGCATTTTTCTGTGGCAAAATGCAGTCTGCATCATAATAATCGGTTTTGCTTCGGCATAGCCCGCAGATTCTGTCATTGAGTATGCTTTGCTGTAAATTTTTAATGCTCGCTCAAAATCAAAATCCTGTTCTGCAAGACTTGCCTCATTCATTACAGTAACAAGCGTTTCAACTTGTTGAACGGGTTCTTCCTGAGGAATATTATTTTGTTTCAATCTTTGCGGTTGATTGATTTGTTGAGGATTTTGCCTGATTTGTGCTCTCGGGTTGAAATCGTAAGGTTGAGATTCCCTGTCGTCCCTGATGAGTTCGGCATTCGGCACTTTGAGATTGAGTTGATTTAATAATTTCAACTCTTCGTTTGAAAGTTCAAAGTTTTTCGCCCTTAAATTGTTATTAATTCTTGTCGAAAGTCCTCTCGGTGCTGGTTTAACAAATCTTTTCTGCTGTTGTTTGTTGTTTCCGACGGAAGATTCCGAAAAATTCCAATCACTTTTGATACTGTTTGAGTAACTCAAATAGTTATAATCCAAACTGTTTTGTTTTGGTTGAGATTGGTTTGTTTCGATTGTTTTTAAGGCTTGTTCCTTGTGAAAAGCCGCTTCACGACGCATTGTGCTTCTTGAAATTATCAAATCCCGTTCTGATGGTTTTTTGGGGAGTTGTGATTCGTATAATTCCGCCAAATATGTGTTAATGTCTTTGAATGTTTGTGGGTTAATTGTTTCTATGACAGTGTTTTTGACATAATCTTTGAGGTAAATATTTATTCCTTCTCGGCAAAGCAACATTCTTTCTTCAAGATATGCGAGTTCATCAGGGGTGGAAAGTTTTTGTTTTATGAGGAAATTTTCGCTTACGCCCGTTCGAATGAGTGCCAAAAACCATAATGTTTTGAAAAATCTTTCCGGAATAAGTGTCAAAACTTTTGATACCAAAAAATCAAAAATTGTCTTTTTCTTTTTGGAATAATCGTTGTAAACGCTTTTCAGGTTCAAATTCAACAATTTTATGACGTTAATCAGTAACGAAATGTATAAAAAATGACCTTTTGTTGCTTCAAAGGCATTTTCGTAAGTTTCCTCGTCGGAAGTTATGTCGTTTTTGTTTAAAATTTCAATAAATTCTTCTTTTCCGCAAAGTTTTATGATTGCATAATTCGGGTTGTTTTCGCCTGATAAATCACTATCTGCAAGGTTTCTTGATGTGACGACAACTTTTACTCTCTCTATTTGAGCGAGGTGTTTTATGAAGTTTGAAATTTCTGCATGGAGCGGGAATTTTTCGGCATTTATGGAGTCGAAAATAAACAACATCGGCATATTTATGCTTTTTAAATATGCGTTAATCCTGTCTGTAAATCCCGTAGAATCAACCTTTGGCAGCGTTATTTTGCGTTGGTTGTGATAGTTTACGAAATCCGTATGAATTGACAAAAGAGCGTCGTCTAAGTTTGTCGATTCAAAACAATTTATTCTGAAACAAAGTACATCATCGTTTGTGATTTTGGGCAAAAAATCGACCATTGTTGATTTTCCACTGCCCATAAATCCATGCAGAACAAATAGCGTTGCTGTTGAATTTACAAAGTTTACGAGTTTTGAAAAAGTTTCAAAATCGTGTGTTAAAATTTCTTCGACTTGAGGGGAAATTTCCTCGTCAATGGCGGATTTTAAGCCTTCAATTGACAATCCTCTTGAAAAGACAAAACTTCCCATACCGGAAATGCCGGCTGGTCCGTTAAGTAAATTTTCAATTTTTTCGGTTAAAAACTTATACGCCATACTTATATATTACAATAATTTTTCCACTAATTAAATACAAAATAAAAAAGACCGACTAATCGGTCTAAATTCACACACTTTTCAATACACATTTTTGTTAGGCACAATCTCTGTGCCGAGGTATTTTTATTTTTCACTTTTACACATGAGGTCGCCTCACACCTTGCGAGGTAACTGTTTGGACATCTTGCCCACACCTTTATAAAGTCATGTTTTTCATGAAAATTGCTTAATATTCTCCATTTGTATGAATTTTTGTAAAGGCTTGTTTTAAAAAAAACAAAATGATACACTTGTTATGACGAAAGGACGGCAAATGATGACAAAAAAATTAAAAATCGGTTTCGGTTGTGACCACGGCGGAATTAATCTCAAAAATAAACTCATTGAAATTTTCAAAGATGAATACGAATATGTTGATTACGGAACATATACTCCCGATTCCGTTGATTACCCTGTTTATGCAAAAAAAGTTGCAGATGCGGTAGTTGCGGGCGAAGTTGACAGAGGAATTATCTGTTGCGGTTCGGGTATCGGCGTTTCTATTGCCGCAAATAAAGTTAAAGGCATAAGAGCGGTAGTTTGCTCAGATACAACTTCTGCAAGATATTCAAGACTCCATAATGACGCAAATGTTCTCTGTATGGGCGAAAGAATTATCGGTGCATTGACGGCGGAAGATATTTGCAGAATTTGGCTTGATACGGAATTTGAGGGCGGACGTCACCAAAGACGTGTCGATATGCTCAATAATATGTAATCGACAGAAATAAATCCTTTAAAGCAGGCGTAATGCCTGCTTTTTTGTACCTGTTTTATGATTTTTCGTCATTCTGAGGTTTTGTAAAAACCGAAAAATCTGTATCTTTTTTCAAAACAGATACTTCCGCCTCAGTATGACGGAATACATAAAAGAGGGGGTGACTTTAATCGACCAAAATTTTGTTTATTTTTCTAATATTTCATCTGTTACAAAATCAACATCAAAGTCATATTTTTGAGATAATTTTTTAACTCTGTAATAATATATAATTTGTTTTTGAGGATTTTCAAGAATTAATACCACTTTTGCTCGCTTACCTGTCATTAGACCATAATACAATGCCTGACCGACACTTTCTGCCCACTTATTTGCAAAATCAAATTCAACAGCATGAGTTTTTGTTAAACAATCAACTCTTGTAAAATCTTTATTTTTATACTCTTCAATTCCATTGTGAAGAGAACACCAAACGTGCTGATATTCTGATTCATGGTGAATATGCCCGATATATTTTTTATGTTTATTGGTAAAATCTTTTGCAAATACAGATGCTGACAAAAATATAAAAATTATTGGTACTGTAATTTTAATTTTCATTTAAAATTTTATTTTCTTCTAAAGCCCTGTAATAACAAGCATTTTTATAGGACGGTATAGCAACCTAATGATTCTAATTTAACACTAAAATTAGAATATGCAAGATGAAATCATAAAACGACATAGAAAATTAATTAGTGTTTTAGGAAAAATCATTAAAAATTACCGAATTAAACAAGGTAAAACTATTTATGCAATTTCCGCTGAAGTTTCTATGTCAAAATCAACTTGGAGAGAGGTTGAAGAGGGTATTTGCAACGATATTAAATTATCAACAATATGGAAAATTGCCGAAGGTCTTGATATTTCGGTAAGTGTTTTGATGAATGAATTAAGTTCTGAACTTGGTGAAAGTTTTAGTTTGTCTGATATTGATTAATTTTATAAATAAACATGATAGTTTTGTTATGTTCGCAAATAAAACCTACCCGCAGGTGGTTTTTTGAAATCAAAATTAACAACAAAAAAGAGGGCTTTATTAAAGTCCTCTTTCTTGTTTTGAGTTAGTTTAATGAATTTCAGTTTACTGAAATTACATCATACCTCCCATTCCACCCATACCGTTCATATCAGGCATTGCAGGTGCTCCACAACCTTTCTTTTCGGGAACATCTACGACAGCTGCTTCTGTTGTCAACAACATTGCTGCTACTGAAACAGCGTTTTCGAGAGCTGAACGTGTAACTTTTGCAGGGTCAACGATACCTGCCTTGAACATATCAACGTATTGATTGTTCATTGCGTCGTAACCTTCTGTTGTCGGACGTTTTTTAACTTCTTCAACAACGACTTCGCCTTTCAAACCTGCGTTATCAGCGATTTGTTTAAGCGGAATGTGAAGTGAATCCAACATAATTTTGAAACCGATTTTTTCATCATCTGATTCAAATTTTGTTGATTCAAGTTTTTCAGCCAAAGTTTGCATTACTCTAACGAGTGCAACGCCGCCGCCTGGGACGATACCTTCTTCTTTTGCTGCTCTTGTTGCGTTTAAAGCATCTTCAATTCTGAGTTTCTTTTCTTTAAGTTCAACTTCTGATGCTGCACCGACTTCGATTACTGCAACGCCGCCTGCCAACTTAGCAAGTCTTTCTTGGAGTTTTTCTTTATCGTATTCGCTGTCTGAAGTTTCGATTTGACGTTTAATCAGTTTAACTCTTTCTGCGACTGCGTCTTTGTGTTCGTCACCGACAACGATTGTTGTGCTATCTTTTGTAACTGTAACACGTTTTGCTTGACCGAGCATTTGAACAGTGATGTTTTCGAGTTTAATGCCCAATTCTTCAGTGAACATTTCGCCGCCTGTCAAAATTGCGATATCTTCAAGCATTGCTTTTCTTCTGTCGCCAAATCCGGGGGCTTTAACCGCAACTGCTCTTAAAACTTTTCTCATTGTGTTAACGACCAATGTTGCAAGTGCTTCGCCTTCAACATCTTCTGCAATCAACAACAATGAACGACCGTCACGAGCAACTTGTTCCAAAATCGGAACGAGGTCTGAAATAAGGTTGATTTTCTTGTTTACACAAAGAACGTAAGCATCTTCGAGGACTGATTCCATTCTTTCAGCATCAGTTACGAAGTAAGGTGAAATATAACCTTTGTCGAATTGCATACCTTCAACCAACTTGAGGTTAGTGCCTGTTGATTTTGATTCTTCAACAGTGATAACGCCGTCGTGACCGACTTTTTCGATAGCGTCTGCAATCAATTCGCCGACTGATGAGTCGTTACCTGCTGAAATTGATGCAACTTGTGCTGATTTTTCTTTTGAATCAACGGGTTGAGCCATCTTTTTAATTGATTCGATAGCCATTTCAACACCTTTACTCATACCTCTTTTGATGCCAATCGGGTTAGCACCTGCCGTGAGGTTTCTCAAACCTTCTCTTACGATTGCTTGAGCCAAAACTGACGCTGTTGTTGTACCGTCACCTGCTACGTCGTTTGTTTTTGATGAAACTTCTTTCAAAAGTTGTGCACATGAATTTTCAAGTCCGTCTTCGAGTTCGATTTCTTTTGCGATAGTAACACCATCGTTAACGATTTGCGGAGCACCGAATTTCTTTTCCAAAATTACGTTTCTGCCTTTAGGTCCGAGTGTAATTTTTACTGTATCTGCTACTGCGTCGATGCCTCTCAAAAGAGCCTTACGAGCATCTTCGTTAAAAACTATTTTTTTAGCCATTATATTTTCTCCTGTTTAAATCTTTTTTAATTCTTATTCAAGAATACCCAAAACATCTTTTACTGAAAGGATTTTGTACATAACGTTGTCAACTTTTACGTCTGTTCCTGCATATTTTGCGTACAAAACGATTTCGCCGACTTTAACTTCCATCGGTGCTTTTTCGCCGCTGTCTAAAGTTTTGCCTGTTCCGATTGCAACGACTTTACCTTTTTGCGGTTTTTCTTTTGCACTGTCAGGAATAAAAATACCGCCTGATGTTTGTTCTGCGTCATCTATGATTTCAATAACCAAATTATCGCCTAAAGGTCTGATACTCATTTTATTTCTCCTTTTTGTCTGTAACTTTACTACTCATTTATAATATATTTTTTCTGAAATTTTATTTATTTTAACAAAAAATTAATTATTTGACGTTTTTGTTAATTTTTTCTTCTTTGGCAACAAAATTTCATATCGCTTGAAAAATAAACTTTTTTTATATATAATTTTTGCAAATTTAAAAATTCATGAATGGAAAAATTACAGAAAGGTATTGGTTATGTCCGCAAACCAACTCCCCGAAAATATGGGAAAAAAGATAGTAGAAGCCTTGAAAAGACAGGCTATGTACGGAGAAGATTATTCAGCAACAACGAATGAACAGGCTGAACCTGAAAAATTCGTTTTGCCGCAAGAAGATACAATTGTTGAAAATGATATGGACGATTTGAATACGATAAATGAAGTTGACGACGTTCAGCCGCAACCCGCACCGATGGTTAATGAAGAACCTGTGCAATTTTCTATTCCGTCCACACCGCAAGTTACTTTGCAAAATGTTGCATTCAATGCTTATGCTCCTGAAATGCCGACGAATGTTGCAGTTTTGAAAAAGTTGATTTCTCAACTTCCTGCCGGTGTTTCAAAACAAATCGGTGCTCAAATTATCAGACAAACTATTGAGGCATTGGGAATTTCTATGAACAGTGTTCTTCAAGAGGCTCAACAGGTTCAAGAAAACTTGAATAACTCTGTTACCGAATGTTCAATGAAAATTCAAGAATATAAAAATCAAATTATGCAACTTGAATCAAATGCAAGAGATTATCAACGTCAAATGGCTCAAATCAATGATTTAATCAGCCTTTTCATTTTGACGGATAAAAAACATTAATTCCGCAATCCCGAAAATTCGGAATAAAAAAGAGGAACTATTAAAAGTCCCTCTTTTGCTATATTCAGATATTTGTTACGGAGTTACTGTCATAAGGTCGTAAACTGCGTCCCAACCGCTTTTTCCACCACGAACTTTAAATTTTTGAATACGATTAACTGTTGATTTTCTTAATTTTGCAATAGTTTTATTGTTTCTTGTTTCCAACTTTTTGTTTTCTTTTCTGAGTTGAAGAACAGAGTTTGCGTAAGTTAAGAAGTTTTTGTATTCGTTGCAGTTGTAACCTGCTTTAACTTTTGCGGGGTATGAGTAAGTTGTGTAATCATAAACATTCATTGCTCTTTCGCTGTTTGCGGGTCTGCCTGCAATTGCGTCCCAAGTTGTTCCTGTTTGTTTTGTCAAAACGACAATCAAAGCGAGCGGGTTGTAGCCTGCATTGGCCATAAGGTTAGTTGCTATTGCATCAGCTTCTTTTTCTTCTTTTGTCGAACGGTAATTAATTGCTGCTGTTGAGAGCAAACCTGTTGAGTCTGAATCTGTTGCGGTTGATGTGTCTGTTGATTGCAATGAGTATAAAACTTTTGCTTTTGATGCGTGACCAGCAATGAGGTGGCCCAATTCGTTTCCGACAACTGCTGCAACTTCGTTGTCATTACCTGCGAAAGAAAGTTTTGCTTTTGACACGTTTACTGTTTTGTTTGTTGCAAAATCTGAGTTGTCGGTATCATCAGAAACAACCTTGAATTGAACATTGGTAATTGCAATGCCGTTTTTTGTCAATAAAAGTCTTCCGATTTCAGGAACTCTTGATTCTGCGTTATATGTTGCTGCAAATGAAGGGATAGCCGCAAAGATTGCAACAAATAAAGTTAAAATAATCTTTTTCATGTTTTCTCCTTTTCCTTTCAATAACATAATTTTTTTGTTATTGTATCATAGAAAAAATTATTTGGTCATGAATTGTTTTTGATTGTACAATTGCAGCAAGGAGTGGTTATGGAAAAAATCAAAGCAATGTTTAGAGCATTCAAATACAGGAATTTCAGGCTGTTTTTCCCCGGATTGGCAATTTGTCAAATCGGAATTTGGATTCAAAATATTGCAATAAGTTGGCTTGTTTATGACCTTACAAAGTCCCCTTTTATGATGGGAACAGTAATGTTTTTCAATGCGATTCCGCTTTTTATCGTAACTCCGTTTGCGGGCATTATTGTTGATAAATTTAATCGTCATAAACTGCTTTTTGCCGTGCAACTTTTATTCGCTTTGCAGGCTTTGTTGATAACGCTTTTCACCGTGTCGGGACATATAAATATCCCCGTTATTATCGTTCTTGGCGTGTTTCTGAACTGTATTGCGGCTATTGATGCACCTTTGAGACAATCAACATTCGTTTTGCTGGTTGATGACAAAAGAGATTTGCCGAATGCAATTTCCTTGAATGCTTCTTGTTTTAATATGGCAAGATTTGTCGGTCCTGCAATCGGTGGCATTCTCATTGCTTACACGAATATCGGTATTTGCTTTTTGATAAATTTCTTGTGCATTTTACCAAATATTTTTCTTGTCCAAATGATGAAAATCGTTGATGTTAAATCCGAAACAGTCAAAAATTTATCTATTTTTGAAAGTTTAAAAGAAGAAGTTTCTTACACTCTTGCACACCCTGAAATCTCACTGTCGCAACTGTATTTGGCAATTTTTTGCTTTATGCTCCTCGCTTATCCAATGTTAATGCCTATTTATACTTCAGAAGTTTTGCACGCAAATGCCGATGTTTTGGGCTTTATTTTGGGGGCAACGGGGGTCGGTTCATTGACGGCATCATTGCTTCTTGCGATAAAAATGACAACTCATAAAATGCGAACAATTATGTTCTGCGGCTGCCTTACAATTTGTGGTGCGTATATTTTGCTCGGATTTACAAATCATGAGGTTGTTGCAATTGTCCTGATGTTCTTTGCGGGACTTGGAATGACCGGATTTTTAACCCCTCAAAACATGCTTCTTCAAAATATCGTTGCTGACGATAAACGAGGCCGTGTAATGAGTATGAATGCTCTGTGTTACGGCGGTACAATCTCTTTGAGCAGTTTCGTCGCAGGTTCAATCGCCGAAACAATAGGTATTGCACATACTTTTGTCCTGATTGGCGTTGTAATGCTTGTCATTGCCTGCTATTTCAGTTACAGATTATCGATGTTTGATTACACTAAAAAAATATAAAAATTACACTGCAAGAAGTGGTTTACGGGGGTGACGGAAATTGTTGACAGTTTGTTGAAAATCGTTGTGTTTGTTTGGCTTTCTTGGTTTTGTGATTGTTTTTACAATTTTGTCAGGTAAAAGTTGACACAAGTCGAAAAATATTGCCTTTGTTGGGGTAAATTTTTTGTTATAAAAAATGGTCAAAAAAGGTTGTTTTTTAAATATGTTCACGGTATCTTTATTGTCATAAAGACTACATTTATTAGGAAGTATTAAAGGAGGATCTAATAATATGTCAGGTAAAACTATAACAGTTGACGGTAACTACGCTGCAG
>CAKVJR010000003.1 GCA_934754855.1 uncultured Candidatus Melainabacteria bacterium | reverse complement strand
TTCCGCTCCGAAATGCTTTGCGGCAGATAATGACTGCAAATATATTTGATCAAGTGTTCCGTCGGTTTGTGCCGCCAGTATGACAGTGATATACTTTTTTCGTCATTCCGAAAAACGAGTAAACTTTTAAATTTACTCATTTTAAAATAATTACAGGTTTAATTTTTTGCCGTCGTAGTTGCTATACCATTTTGAATAATTAGACAAAAGCATTGTCATGTGGTTATCGACGCCGTATTCTATCCTAAAAATTCTATCCCAATAAAGATAAAACATATATTTCCAAAAACCGTTATCCAAAACTCTATTAACAAGGTGGAATGTTTTTGTCCAAATTCCTCTTTTGTCTTTGAGCGTGCCGAGTTCTGTATTATACATTTCTATATAATCTTTTTTTATCATTTGGAAAAATTCTTTTTTATAGCGAAAATCGATTTTTTTCCACCACCAAAACAACGAACGGACTTTATAATTTATAAAATTATATTTCATTTCGTCCCAAGTTCCTTGTTTTACAAGATTTTGTTTAATACTTTCAAAAATTTTCAAGTAGTCAAAAAACGTTTTATCGCAACGTGCCGTAACTGCCTGTTTTCTGTTGACACGATAGTAAATCAGACATTCGTCAAGCACAGTAATTTTTTCGGCTTTCATAATTGCGTCAAATGAAAAAACGTTGTCCTCAAAGAACATTCCACCGGGGAATTTAACCTCTTTATCAATTAAAAATGACTTTTTATAAATTTTATCCCAAGGAACATTACTTTGAGAAAAAACTTCTTCCTTAATATCTTGCCAAGTGAAACTTTCCGTCAAATATTTTTCGGGAAGTCTGTGAAAATTGGCATAGCCGTGTTTATAATTAATTTTTCCCGTAAAATTATCAAAAGGAGCCCAACGACAAATCGTCATATCAGCATCATCTCTGACAATTTTATTGTACATGTGACTTATGAAAAACGGAGAAACTTTGTCATCGCCGTCAACGAACATAATATAATCGCCTCGAGCATTCTCAACACCTATGTTTCGGGCAATTCCCTGTTTTAAATTTTCATCAAGTCTTATAACCGAAATTCTGTTATCTTTTTCAACATAAAAATCAACTTTATTTAAAGTATCATCTGTCGAATGATTATCGACGATAATTATTTCAAAATCTAAAATTTCTTCCTGTCTCAAAAGGCTGTCAAGACAACTCTCGATAAACTTTCCGCAATTGTATGTCGGTATGATAACTGAAATTTTCATTTTTTTTTCTCTTTTTAATTTTCTGAATTTATTATACAATCTAAAATATGATTTTAAAAGAATTTTCAGAATATTTACAAGCAAATCAAGATAAATCGTCAGTGAAACTTCTATACAAATGGCTCAAAGAAAAATTAGAGGTTTTGCCCGTTACAAATGTCGATAAAGTCATAAAATCAGAACTTTATACGGCAGAAAACGCCTACGGAGATTTTTTGATAATTGCAAAAAGAGAATCGGGCAGAAATTTGATGAAAAGTTTATACAATTTTGCCCTGAGTTTTGAACATCAAAAAGTCGCAAGAGATGTCCATAATTCAAAACCGAGCGATTTTAACAAATCGTAAAATTCAATAACGGAGCATGTTTCCATGCCTTATTTTTATGATAACATGTCAAATTTCCATGCCCGTTTTATGTAGAAAACTATGTATAAAACTACTACAAAAACTATGTTATAAATTTGTTCAAAAGTTGACTAAAAAATTTTTAAACATTTTTCGGCGATTTTTTATGTTCAAAAAAACAGAGTTTTGAATAATTTTGAATAAGTTTTATACATAGGTAAAACTACTGTAATCAGTGGATTTTTTTAAGTTTTCTACATTTTTTCATCAATATATTATTGTTATTAAATTATTTTATATATATAATAATAACAGATATAAGAAAGTTGTTTGTGTATAAAACAATTATATCAAATTAAGTTTAGTTTTTAAAAAGGGAAATATAATGCTTTTTACAATCGACAAAGAATCACTTTTAAACAGAATCAGAACTGTTGAAAAAATTACGGTTCAAAGAGGTATTCAACCTGTACTTTCAAACATTTTGTTTGAAACAGAAGGTAATAATTTGAAATTGAGTGCTACGGATTTAGATATTTCAATCACAACAAAAACAACCGCAAGCGTTCAAGAAGAAGGTAAAATTACTCTTCCTGCGAAAAAGATTTTTGAAATTGTATCAAAATTACCTGATAAACCGATTGAATTTGCATTAAATACAGACAATAACGTCGTTACAATCAAATGCGGTAATTCAAAATTCGATGTAATCGGTATTTCAGCAGAAGAATTCCCTAATGTTATCCAAAATCAAAACGAAATTTCTGAAGATGAAGCGATTGTAATTGACACAAATCCGCTCATTAAATCAATTAAATATACCGTTTACGCCGCAGCAACTTACCAAAACAGAAACGTTATCAGCGGTGTTTTCTGCCAAATTAACGAAGATAAATTGGAAATGGCTGCAACAGACGGTAACAGACTTACAAGAATTTCTGAAAAAATCCAAAACGAAAAACATAAAGATGCAAAAATCGTTATTCCGTCAAAAACAGTTAACGAATTTTTGAGAGTTTCTTCAATCATCAGCGAAGATAAAGTCTATTTAATCGTTTCAGGTTCAAAAATTATTATCAAAACAAACAGTTACACAATTATTTCTAAACTTTTGGAAGGTCAATATCCTCAATATCAACAACTTATTCCGAAAACAACGGCAAATACCGTTAAAGTAAATAAAAACGAACTTTCAAACGCAATCGACAGAGTTGCATGTATGATTAACGAAAGAACAAACGTTATCAAGTTTATTTTGCAAAACGGAAAAATGTATTTGAAATCAGAAACTCCTGATTCAGGTACTTCGGAAGATGTTATCGAAACAGATTATACAGGCGATGAATTTAAAATTTCTTTCAACTACAAATTCATCTCTGATTTTATCAAAATTATCGATTGCGAAAACGCAATTATCGGTTTGAACGGCAATCAATCAGCCGCAATTTTCAGACCTGATAATGATGATGATTACATCTGCCTCGTAATGCCTTTGAAAAATTAGGAAAAAATTATGGAAATTAAAGTAAAATCACCGGCTTCAAGTGCAAATTTAGGACCCTGTTTTGACTGTGCCGGAATTGCTTTACCTTTGTATAATATTGTCAAAACAAAAAAAACAAATGACGGAAAAATAGTTGTCATAATTGACGAAAAAGGTGATGTCAGAAGATTTGAAGTTGATGAAAAAAACATAATTTTTCAATCTTTTAAAAAATTTCACGAAAAAACAAATACCGAAATATCAGGCTATGAGGTTAATGTAGAAACCGAAATACCGATTGCTAGAGGATTGGGAAGCAGTGCTTCAGTCATAGCAGGTGCATTAATAGGGGCAAATGAATTAAACGGAAAACCTTTAAACGAACACGACTTGATTAATATTGCAGCATCGATTGAGGGACACCCTGATAATACTACTCCTGCATTAACAGGCGGGTTTGTTGTGGCTTCAATTGAAGATGACGGAGTCGTTTTGTATGAAAAAATCAAATGGTGCAGCGATTGGAAAATCAGCGTTTGTATCCCTGATTATAAACTTTTGACGGAACTTGCACGTTCTGTTTTACCGAAAGAGATTAATTTTAAAGATGCGGTTTATAATATTCAAAAATCTGCTCAATTAATTACCGCAATAACAAACGGTAATGAAGATATTATGAGAAGTGCTTTGAAAGATAGAATACATCAGCCTTATCGTGAAAAATTAATCCCCGGAATGGTTGATATTATCGAAAAACTCAGAAACGAGAAAAATGTTTTGGGTTGCGTGTTGAGCGGTGCAGGTCCGACACTTGCAGTAATAACCAAAGGTGATAATATAGATAATGTAAAACAAATTGTGCATAAAATATGGTACGATTTGGATATAAAATATCAGATAATGACGTTCGACCCTGTTGACCAAGGGGCGGCGGTAATATAAAGGAGAAAAACCATGAAAAAATCAGTAAAAGATTTAGGTGACGTAAAAGGTAAAAGAGCGTTAGTCAGAGTTGATATCAACGTTCCTTTGGATAAAGAAAAAAATGTTACCGATGATACAAGAATCCAAGCAATTTTGCCGACAGTAAGATTTTTACAAGAAAAAGGTGCTAAAATCATTTTGATGGCTCACCTCGGCAGACCTCAAAAATTAAAAGAAGGTCAAACTTTGGCAGATTTGTCATTGGAACCTGTTGCAAAATATATGTCAAAGGTTTTGGGACAAGAAGTTAAATTTGTTAAATCACCTGTAGGCGAAGGTGCTGATAAAGAATTGGCAGATTTGCAAGACGGTCAAGTAGCATTGCTCGAAAATATCCGTTATTACAAGGCTGAAGAAGCAAAAGATGACGATATGACATTTGCTGAAGAACTTGCAAAATTGGGCGATTTCTATGTAAACGACGCATTCGGTGCTGCTCACAGAAACCACACTTCAACAGCAAAAGTTGCAAAACTTTTATCACCCGCAGTTTCAGGTTTGTTGATGGAAAAAGAAATCAGATGCTTGTCACAAGCACTTGATAACCCGACAAGACCTTTTACGGCAGTTGTTGGCGGTGCAAAAGTTTCATCAAAAATCGGCGTTTTGGAAAACTTAATCGATAAAGTTGATAACCTCATCATCGGTGGTGGTATGGCTTATACTTTCGTTAAGGCTAACGGCGGTAAGATTGGTAATTCAATTTGCGAAGACGATCAATTGGAAGTTGCAAAAGCAATCGAAAAGAAAGCAGCAGATAAAGGCGTTAAATTGGTAATGGCAACAGATGTTTTGGTTACTGATGATTTTTCAGGCAACGGCACAAACAAAGTTGTTGATATCAAAAATATTCCTGACGGATTTGAAGGTGTTGATGCAGGTCCGGAATCACAAAAAGCATTTGAAGAAGTTGTTAAAAATTCAAAAACAATTCTTATGAACGGTCCTGTCGGAGCATTTGAAACACCTGCATTCTCAGAAGGTACGAAAGCAATTTTGAAAGCAATCGTTGAAGCAACGAAGAACGGTGCAACATCTGTAATCGGCGGTGGCGATTCAGTTTCAGCCGCTAAGAAATTCTGCAACGCAGAAGACTTCACACACGTTTCAACAGGTGGCGGTGCTTCACTCGAATTTATCGAAGGTAAAGTACTCCCCGGTGTTGCAGCACTTAACGATAAATAGAAAATAATTTTCTAAAATATCAAAAAACGTTCGGATTTTGTAATTCGGACGTTTTTTTGTTCCCTGTCATTGCGAGGAACGAGCAGAGTGTGTTGACACAATGAACCCGTTATGTCATTCTGAGCCTTTAGGCGTTTATTGTCATATTGAGGGGCTTGCCCCGAAATATCTGTTTTTCCTGACATTTCACAGATTCTTCGGTTTTTGCAAAACCTCAGAATGACAGTTACCGCTAAAAGTTCTTCATTTCCCGTCATTCTGAGAGAAGCGAAGAATCTATATTTTAATGTCAAAAAATGAAAAAATTAACGCATTTTTTAACAAAAAATCCTCTCATATTTACATATTAAAAATACGATTTTGCATGGGAATTGAAGTAACCACATGGCTTTTGGGTAAAATCATGAAGAAGTAAGACTTTTTGTCGCCAATCGGGTAATATAAATTTTCCTCAATATTACGAATTTCTGCAAAATACTTACAAACAGGGCTATTTTTTATATACAACCGTTTAATTTTTTGGATTTTCAATACTGCCTAACTTGGCAATATACAAAATTAATTCATAACCTTAAGATTAATAGACAAAGCGAGGTGTCTAATGATGAGCGACAAAATATTGCCATTTATTTTTAGTCCGGTCAGCAGTTTTGAAAATCCGTGTCTGAAAATATTAATTGACGGTATGATGAATACATCTAATGATAAAATTGTTATTACTGACGGGAACTTCAGTGTTCTTTTGTCGAATTTCAGTTACTTGGTTATCGGAGATAATGCCGCTAAAAAACTCAAATTGAGCAACATTTTATCAGGAGAGGAAAATACTCGTTCTATTAATATTGACGGACAAAAGGTACATTTTGAAGTCACCGCAAAAAAGTTTGTCGAAGATGAACTCAATTGCGAAATGTATGTGATTATTCTTAAAGAAATAACCAAGGAAAAAATATTTGAAAGTAAATTTTTGAGATTAACAAACTTTTTGAAGCATGAACTCTCTACACCCCTAATATCACAAGTCTTGGCGTTAAAATTGGTTTTGAAATCACAAAAAAATCTTTTCATGCTGCCGGAAATTTTATATTCAAGCGAAACTTCTTACAGAATCTTGAAAAACTGTCTTGAGGAAATTAATTTTGACGAAAACGAATTAACCGTTTCAAAAAAAGAATTGCAACTGAAACCTTTTATTGAAAAGATTTTAGACGATTGCAAAGATTTTCTCAACGCAAAACATACTACCATTGAAACAAATTCAATCAGACAAAGTAAAATTCACGCAGATGCGAAATTACTCAAAAAATCAATCGAAAATATCCTATTCCAAATTAACGAAAGATGTCAGGAAAATTCAAAAATTATTCTGAAAGCAGAATTGACCCATAAAAAATTAAGGTTTGAAATCCTTGCACCATTTGAATTTGAATACAAAGATATTTTTAATCATCGGGAAAAAGAAAGACTTTATACAAAATTGGCTCACAATAACGGTTTAATCGTAGCGAAAAAAATTATCACCGCTCATGGTGGGAGAATTTTAACTCAAAAACGTTGCAATAGAACGAGTTTGAAGATTATCTTACCAAAATAAATAATTAATAAAAAATAAATTTTACGGACTTTCATAAAAAACTTATTAAAATGATAGTATAAGATTAGAAAAAGAGGTTTTTTATGATTGATTTTAACAAATTGACCGATTATACGAAACAAATTTTGTATTCTTCGCAGCAGTTAATGTTGAAAAATCGTAATTCTCAACTTGAACCGTTGCATATTTTGGGGGCAATCCTCGAGGATACAGATGGCGTTGCGAAAGATTATGTCAAATTTTTAAAACTTGACGGTGCAAACTTTAAAAACGAATTGAATGCGGAACTCTCAAAAATTCCGCAACTCGAAACAGCCGTCAGCGGCGGAAATTTATACCTTTCAAACTCAACACATAATTTGCTCGATTTGGCAAAAGAAAAAGCAGATATGCTCAAAGATTCTTTCATCGGAATTGAGCATATACTTCTTGCTATGGTGGAAAATCCCGACACAGCAACGTTTTTAAGACGATTTAATGTTACGAAAGATAAGGTTTTAAGTGCTATGAAAGATATCAGAGGAAATCAAAAATCAGATAGTGCAAACGCTGAAGATGCCTACAAATCACTTGAAAAATATTCGACAGATTTGACAAAAGCCGCACGAGCAGGCAAACTCGATCCAGTTATCGGCAGAGATGAAGAAGTCCGTCGGATTATCCAAGTCTTGAACAGAAAAACCAAAAACAACCCTGTTCTTATTGGTGAACCGGGTGTCGGCAAAACAGCAATCGTTGAAGGTTTGGCACAACGTATCGTTCGTGGAGATGTTCCAGAAAGCCTTAAACACACAAAACTTGTTTCCCTCGACATTGGTGCGTTAATCGCAGGTGCAAAATTCCGTGGAGAATTTGAGGAGCGTTTAAAAGCCGTTTTAAAGGAAGTTGAATCTTCAAACGGTGAAATTATTATGTTTATCGATGAACTCCATACAGTCGTCGGAGCAGGTGCCGCAGAAGGCTCAACTGATGCAGGCAACCTTTTGAAGCCTATGCTTGCAAGAGGTGTTCTCCGTTGCATAGGTGCAACAACTGTTAACGAATACAGAAAATACATTGAAAAAGACCCTGCTTTGGAAAGACGTTTTCAACCCGTTATGGTTAATGAACCGACTGTTGAGGACACAATCAGCATTTTAAGAGGTTTGAAAGAACGTTATGAAGTCCACCATGGCGTTCGTATCAAGGATTCTGCGTTGATTGCGGCAGCAAAACTTTCAGACAGATACATAACAGACAGATTTTTGCCTGATAAAGCAATCGATTTGATTGATGAAGCAGCGTCGTCATTGCGTATTGAAATTGATTCAATGCCTGAAGAACTCGATAATATGGTTCGTCAAAAAATGCAACTCGAAATTGAAAAAACGGCTCTTCAAAGTGAACCGACAGATGAAAATAACGAAAAAATTGCAATTATTGACAAGCATTTGCACGAATTGAACTCAAAAATCGAAATTATCAAAAATCAATGGGAACTCGAAAAAAGTTCAATCAAAGATGAGGCATCAATTAAAGAAGAAATCGAAAAGGTTAAAATCGAAATTGAAAAAGCAGAGCGTGAAGCAGATTTGCAACGTGCTGCCGAACTCAAATACGGTAAATTAATCGGACTTCAAAAACAGTTGGAAAACGCTAAAAACAAAGACACATCGGACAAACAACTTTTGAAAGAAGAAATCGACGAAGACGATATTGCCCAAATCGTAAGTAAATGGACGGGTATTGCCGTTTCGAAACTTATGGAGAGCGAAATCCAAAAACTTCTTAACATGGAAGAGTTTTTGCATAAACGGGTTGTCGGTCAAGATGAAGCGGTCACAATCGTTTCCGACGCAATCAGACGTGCTCGTTCGGGATTGAAAAATCCTAACAGACCGATAGGTACATTTATTTTCTTAGGACCGACAGGTGTCGGGAAAACCGAACTTGCAAAAGCACTTGCGGAATTTATGTTTAACGATGAAGATGCACTTATCAGAATTGATATGTCAGAATATTCCGAAAAACATACTGTTGCAAGACTTGTCGGAGCCCCTCCGGGATATGTCGGCTACGATGAAGGCGGTCAATTGACGGAAGCCGTCAGAAGAAAACCTTATTCGGTAATTCTTTTTGATGAAATTGAAAAGGCTCATCCTGAAATTTTCAACATAATGTTGCAAATTTTTGATGATGGCAGATTGACCGATTCTAAAGGCAAAACGGTTGATTTCAAGAATACGCTTATCATTTTGACAAGTAACATCGGCAGTGATGTAATTCTTGAAAACACAGTCAAGGCAATGCTGAGCGAACAAGAATACAATAATTTGAAAGAAGAAATTGAGGCTATTATGAAAACGAGATTTAAGCCCGAATTTCTTAATAGAATTGATGAAACAGTATTCTTCAAAGCATTGTCAATGCAAGATTTGAAACGTATTACGGACATTCAAATCAAGTATCTTGAAAACTTGTTAAAAGAACAGGAAATCACAATGGAAATGACCGATGATGCGAGAGAATTGATTGCCCGTGACGGTTTCAACCCGCAATACGGTGCAAGACCGCTTAAAAGAACGATTATGCAACTTGTTGAAAATCCGCTTGCGAAAATCATATTGTCGGGCGAAATTAAAAAAGGCGATACGGCATTGATAGACGCTGACGGCGACAAAATCACAATTCATAAGAAATAAAAATTTGACCTCGAACAAAAGTTCGGGGTCTTTTTTTGATTTTTTTTAATTATCTTGAAAAATTTGAGAAAATATGCTATTTTCAAATCAGTTATGAAAGGAAAAATTATGTTTAAGAAAACATTTTTGACAATCGCATTTATTGCATCTGTATTTGTTTTGACAGGTTGCGGCAAATCGACAACAACTCAACCTGCGGTGGAAAAAGACGCTCCGGCAGTTGAAAAAGATGCTGCACAACAACCGACAGCATCTGAGCAAAAAACTACTGACTCAAAAACTTTTGACGAATCAATGAAAAAAGGTCTTGACCAATATGAACCTGTTTTGGCAGTAATGAAAAACTCATTTAAGGCTAAAAATGAATATCCTAACGGTTTTGATCCTAATTTGGTTGCAAAAGCAGATTATCCGATTTTCAATTATATGTATTCGGGACCGAAAGATGTTATATTGGAAGTTGAATTGAGCAATAAAGTAAAAGCATATTTCTGCACAAACAAAGATATGGAAAATTGCAATCCTGAAGTGAAAAAAGACGGTGTAACATACACAACATACAAAGATTGGGTTGTTGCAACGAAAAAATAGTTTCAAATAAAAGCAATTCAGAAATCTGTCTTTTGAAAGAAAGGCAGATTTTTTTATTCTTTGACACCGCCGCTCATAATATCGTTGATGAAATATTTTCGTCCCAAAATGAATAACGCAATTACGGGAATGCAGCAAATTACACAATATGCGGTCAATTCGCCCCACATAATGACTTCCCGATAGCCTGACTTGAGATATGCAAGTCCGACGGGCAAAGTCCGCATTGTTTCTGACGTTGTGATGATTAACGGCCACATAAAAGCGTTCCAAGTTGTTATGAATGTGAAAATTCCGAGAGTTGCAACAGCAGGTGCCGCAAGGGGAAGTGCCGTTCTGAAAAATATTCCGAATGTTCCGCAACCGTCGATTTTTGCAGCATCTTCAAGTTCTTTGGGAAGCATTTTAAAATATTGCCTCATCATAAAAACTCCAAATCCGCCGAACATTCCGGGCAAAATCATTGCCTGATAAGTGTCAACCCAATTAAGTTCACGCATTACAAAAAATAGCGGAATGATGTTTACTTGCGGCGGAATCATCATTGTTATAAGGATTATTATGAAAAGAGGTTCTTTAAATCTGAAATTTAATCTTGCAAAAGCGTAACCTGCAAGTGCGGAAATGAAAACCTGCCCAATGGTTGTAACCGTTGCGATGTAAAAACTGTTGAGAAAATATTGTTTTATGGGTACGGTTTCAAAAACACTTTTGTAATTTTCGAGGGTAAATTTTTCGGGAAAAAACTTTGGCGGGTAGGAAAAAATCTGTTCTTCACCCGAGAAAGAAAGACTTAACATGAACAAAAACGGCATAAGCATTAATAATGCACCCGAAATCAGAACACTGTAAGAAAAAATTTTTAAAACCCTGTCTTTGTTTTCCATAATTCGACTATATCAGGAGTTGCAATTTTCGGCAAAAAAGATAAGTTTGTTAATTTGAGAAAAGATATAATTGTCCGTCCTTATGAGGACGAAGTCTGAAGAATCTGTGAAACATTAATGAAAACAAATTCTTCGCCTTGTAGGTTCAGAATAACAAATAGAGTTTACTGTCACAGCGAGTACGAACGTAGTGAGGACGTGGCAGTCCAGTATCTACACATTTATCTAATAAAAGAGTAAACACAGGATTGCTTTACTTCGTTCGCAATGACAGGAAATGAAAAAATTTAATCGGTAAATTTCAGAAAACAATTAAATTATTACATTTTGAAAAAAAATTTTAATTCTGTTATAATTCAGGCAAAATGAGAGGTTACAAATGGATAAAATTTTAGTTACCGGAGCAAAAGGAATGTTGGGACATGATTTATGTCCGACGTTGGAAGATGCAGGTTTTGAAACTATTGAAACAGATGTTGATAATTTAGATATCACTGATTTTGATTTGGTTCAAAAATTTTTAAAAGAAGAAAAGCCTGATGCGGTGGTACATTGTGCCGCATACACGAATGTCGATAAGTGCGAAACTGATGCCAAAGATTTGGCGATGAAAATCAATGTTACAGGAACGGAAAATTTAGCCAAAACTTGTGCTGAACTCGATATTCCGATTGTTTACATTTCAACCGATTACGTTTTTGACGGAACAAAAAAAGAGCCGTATCTTCCTTATGACAAGAGAAATCCGATAAACGCATACGGATTGACAAAATGTTTGGGTGAAGAGGCGATTGAAAAACATTGCCAAAAATATTACATCACAAGAACAAGTTGGCTCTACGGATTGCACGGCAAAAACTTTGTCGAAACTATGTTATCGCTTGCCGACAAACCCGAAATTAAAGTTGTTGATGACCAAGTAGGCTGTCCAACTTGGACGGAAGAACTTTCAAACGGAATCGTAACATTGTTGACGGAAGAAGCACCTTACGGCATTTATCACCTTTGCGGTTCGGGCAAAACTTCTTGGTATGGATTTGCAAAAGAGATTTTTGAACTTGCCGGCTTGAATGTAAATCTCAAACCTTGCACAACGGACGAATTTCCGAGAGATGCAAAACGCCCCGCAAACAGCGTTATGTACAACGACAATATGTGCAGAACTTGGAAAGCCGCACTCAAAGACTACATGAAGTTACGTGGAGAATAATTTTACGGACGGTGAAACAATTTTTCGTACAATTTGAGCGAAATCGCTGTCACAATAACAGATGCAAAGAGTATCTCAAAGAACAACATACTTTGGGATACTTTGTATTCCGCAATTACGGGCAAATACCCGATTAAAAGTGCCAACGTCGTAAGTCCGAAAGAAAATCCCTTAAACTTTGGCATCATATTCGCAAGTGCAGTCATCGTTATTGGCATTGTTAAGTTGAAGAAAAACATTCCCAAAATCGCCAACTGCGGGACAAAACCGTACTTCAATAGCGGAATGGAAAGCAATAACCCGATTACCGCAACATTATACATTCCGAATTTATCCGCCAAAAATCCGCCTGCCGCCTTACCTAAAGCAATTGCAAAAACGAAGGTAAACAACATCGGCATAGAATTTTTCGCCGCAAAATCATACCCCAAGCCGACAAACGACCGAATACAAATCGAAATAAGTATTAACAGCACAATCGCAATGTATACAGGTGTTTTCGCTTCATTTTTATAAATTTTTTGCACCTCGTTTCGGGGTGTAATAAAAAGCATTAACGCAATCCCGATTAACGGTAAAAAACTCAACCAAATTGTGTTAAAACCCTTAGCCGAACTCAACAGCGTTCCCAAAAACAATCCGACTGCTCCGGGGGCAACAAACAATCCCGACAATTTCGCCCGACCGTTACCCGCCTCAAGAGCAATAACTCCGCCGCCAACGTGGAAAAGAGCATTCCCGACACCCATCACAATCATTGCCGCCAAAGGTGATTTATAAAGAAAAATTCCCAAAATCAAAAGCAAACAACCGAATATCGCAAATCCGTCATACCTTTTGAATTTGTCCGCCGCAAACCCGAAAACGAATTGCAGTCCGAACGCAAGCGAATTGTATATTATCGCCAATTGGAGCAAAAACATAATTTCAACTTTGCCCAAAAAAGAAAACAACATCGCAGCACAACATAAATCCACGATTGCGTGAATTAGCCCGTATGTGCCTATTAACAATGCTTTTCGTTTGTTAAAAATCATATTTGGATTTTTCTATTGCCCTGTTGAGAACAAATTTGTCGTTATATAAATTTTGGAAATTGATATGCGAAACCTCTTTGCCATCAATCATTCCGCCCTCTTCGTAGAAGATTTTGACAGCCATTTTTGCATCAATGAATTTGTAAGAAACAATTTTGGCATTTTTGTAAAATTTTGAATAGTAAGAGGTGAAAGACGTATTTTTGAAAAATACTCTGTCATTGATTTCCACATCATTATCAACGGTCGGGTCATCGACAAACGGTTGAATTTTAAAAATTTTCATAAGCGAATCGTCGGGCAAAAGTGCCGTTTTACCTTGCAAAGAATAGAAACGATACATTTTTTCAAGACAATATGTCGTAACTTTATTCTCGCTCGAAGCAGTTTTCCATATCGACATTGTTGTGAAAATAAACGGAACTTGAACAACCATAAAAGCAAATAATACAAGCGTAAACAAGGTCGAAACGACTTTTAACTCTTTCGGCTCGGAAGTATGTTCTCGCAAACAAGCCCCAAAAAGCAAAAATACAAACGACATCAGCAAAATTCTAAATAAAATCAATGACTCCGTTAACAACGAATCGATTTTTGTTCCAGTTGATGAGAACAATGCAAAATAAACAAATGCCCCGAAAAGCGTTGCAAATACTGAAAAAATCGTTCTTTTAATATATGTCGATTTGTTGAGTGCAAGGAAATATAATATTGCCGCCAAAATCAATATTAACGAGATTTCAAAAACATTTGAAACAACGAGAAAATTGAATAACGATTTTAAAAATGTCAGGCTGAAAATTTCTTTTGAAACAAAATTAAAATATGACGGATAAATTCCGAAAAGTACCGCCCCGACTACGTATGCGATTGTCGGAACATAAACAATCTTACCTTTTTCTTTAATAATATTTTTATCGGTTTTTCTGTTCAAAATCAAAAGATAAACACAAATTCCGAAAAGCAAAAATCCGACGGTAAGATTAACAAACATCGAGGACATTGCCGTCAAAAAAGCAACAACCGTGAGCGGTTTGAGGTATTTTTCATCAGGGAGTTTGTTTTGCGTAAAATGTGCCACGATAAAATAAATTACCCCAAGTCCCAAAATAAGACTCAAAAATTGACCGAAATGATCCGCATATTCAGTCAAAAGAACAAATGAACCGAAAATTTCATAATTGGGCAAATTATTCGGATTAGCCCAATCGAAATTCATATTCGACGAGGCATAACAGAAATAAAAGAGAGAAAACAATGTGAAGAAAATCAAAGATTTTCCTTTTTTTCTTCCGTTAAAAGCAAAAAGAGTCATAACCGCACAGAAAATAACGACATTCAAAGCCCTAATCCACGCTCCTGCTGTCATTGAAAATTCGTGCAAATTTATGTGTAAAAATTTCGGTATCCAAATGCCGACCGTTTGTGTCAACAATGCGGTAAAAATGCCGTCAATGTTGTATTTTCCGCCACCTTGCAATAACGATATAAGACTCATCGTGTCATCGCCCGAGAAAATATCGTCCGATAAAAACCAAACAAAAAAGGCGAAAATTAATGCAAAGATTATACCTAAAATAATTTTAATTTTTTTACTCATAAGACCAACCTCTCAACGAGTATAGCCGAAAAAAAACTATTTGTCACTTTTTTGAGAGTTTATTTGTTTCTAACCGCAATTAAAGTTATCCGTTCATTGTCATTACAACGGATTTATTTCCAAAATATGACAAGGATAAAAATTTAAGCAATAAATGTCATTCTGAGCCTTTAGGCGAAGAATCTGCTAATTTGTAAAATGTTAAAAGAAACAGATATTTCGGGGACAAGCCCCTCAATATGACGGTGAATGAAGAACTTTAAGCGGTAAATGTCATTCTGAGCGAAGCGAAGAATCTATGAAATAAACGCATTAAAACAGATTCTTCGGTCTTTTCAAGACCTCAGAATGACGGAGAATAAAGAACTGTCTTAGTCGACTGAAGTCGACCCTACGTTTTTGATGAATAAGTAAACACTGGATTGCCACACTCCGTTGACGCTCCGTTCGCAATGACATTGACGCTTAACTTTTAGCATTCAACATCACTTCACCAACAAAAAAACACCCCCAAAGTCGGGGGTGTTTCGGAATTGTGATTTACAAAACGATGTCGTCCAATCTTTCGATATCGTGTTTAACTTTTTCAATCCAATTTCTTGCTCTCGGTGAAGCTTGTGACCAGTTAACCGCACAGATACTTCTTTGTACCCAAACTAATTTCTTGAAGAATTCGTATTGAGCGTTTGATGCTTTCAATTTCGCTTCAAGGTATGTATTTTGAGCGTCAACCATCTGTGCAACAGGTGCTTTACCCTTGAGATAGTTTGCTTTTACAGCCATATAGTTTTCTTTTGCTGCAAACATTGCTTTGTATTCTTTTTCAATACTGAAGTAGCAGGAAAGTGCTTCGTTAATAACTGTTCTGATATGTTCTTCAATCGTCAATTTAGCACCTTCGTTCATCGCAATCAAGGCTTTCTTTTCGTTAGAAACTCTTGCGATTTCAGCAAACTTCGTACCGCCTTCAATCGGTTTCCATTGAGCAAAAATGCCGATGTAGCCGTTTGTTTTTTCCGAGTGAGGCAATGTATTGTATATCAAACCTGTTATCGGTGTGTACAACGGGATTTTCACGTCGCCTGCATAATGTCTGCCGAACAATGATTGGTATTGAAGTGTCAATTTTGCATCAGGTAAGAAGAATTTTTGGATATACATTCCTCTTTCGATGTTTTTCATTCTCATTGCCGCTTTTAATTTTGCAAGTTCAGGTGAAACATCGTACGCTTCTTGAATAAGCAATTGAGTGAATTTTTCAAGTGCTTCCGGCGTTCTTACATAATCAAGAATATATAAGTCTTTCGTGTAGAAAGCAGGGTCGTCAGCCTTCAAAGGTGCAAGCGTGAAGTCTTGGTTTTGAGGTTCTGCAAGAACTTTGTTAATCATAACTTTGATGTTTCTGTGTTCAGAGTTCATTCTGATTAAGTGTTCTTCGTTAATTCTCAATTGGCTTGCCCAACGCATTGCTTCTTCTCTGCCGCAGTAACCCAATTTCTCACGAACCTTTGCCATTGCAAGGTTTTCTCTTGATTCTGCAACATATTCTTCTTGAATTTTGATTGAATTTTCAAGCATTAACAAATCGATGTACAAAAGTGCGACGTTGATGCCCATATTTTGCTCAGCAAGCAATCTTTCAGCATAAGCAAAATCTTTTTGTCTGTGTTTAATCAAAATATTTGTGATTAACGCAGGTGAATAAATCGGTTGATCAAGTCCCATTTGGAAAATACCTGTTTCTTCGGGGTAAATCAATGAAGAAGATTTAGCCCAATCGTGGCTGTATTTTTGCCAACCGACTGTTGTCGAGAATGTCGGCAACCAGTGCAAATACGCTGATGCAACCGCTGCTCTTGCCGCTTTGATACCGTAACTTTTTTGTTCGATATCTTTGTTTTGGATATTCAATTTGTTGAATACATCTGACAATGTGTATTGCGGAACTTTCTTTGAAGAAATAACTTTTGCGTTGTTCAAAAGTCTGAGGTGTGCTTTGTAACCTACTTTTTCCGCAGAGTCCATGTTGATGTACAAAATATCATCTTCATAGAAGTGCAATTGGTGATAATCATTGTTTGTTGTTTTGCCGTCAAGTACCGCTCTGATATTGAAAGATGTTGCCTCAGCAACCTTTCTGTCCATATCTAAAGCACCTGAACCCAACATACAACCGATTTTTACGTCACTTTCACCCAATGCCGAGAATGTCATAATCTTTCTGTCTGAAAGTTTTGTGAACATATCTTCCAATTGTTCAAGTGTCAATGTGAATTGGGGCAAAATAAACGCCGCATCACAATCTGACGGAATTCTGTCAATAGCCTTGTCAACACTGCCATTTACAGGAACTACAACAAAATCAATTGTCTTATCTTTCAACTTGCCTTGGATAAATCCGTGCCAGTCTTTTTGTGTCTTGTAATAACCTTCATTCATCAAAATAGCAACCTTTTTGTAAGGTGCAATTCTCTTGAATTGTTCCAATTTTTGAGCAGTTTGTGCAACAGGAGAGAAAAATCCTTCGCCAAAATCTCTCAAACCGTATTGGTCAACAGTTACGACAAATTTACCTTTGTTATTAACCTTGTTGATGTATTTTGAGGTTAAATAACCTAACGCAACAACGATTGTCGCATTTGAATTAAGCGCTTTATCACAAATTTTCTTTGCTCCTGCTTCTGTCCAATCAGCAGTAAAAACAAGTTCTTTCGGATAAAGTGCATTGTAATCTTTCGCTACCGAAGCAGTGATAGATTTTTTAAAATTTTCAAGAAAATAATCGTTTGCAGGTGACGGTCCGTCAATTACAAACGCAATTCTTGCAGTAGTTTTAGCGGATTTCGCAACGGTTGCCTTCTTGGTATTGGCAGCAGCAACTGCCATTGCAGGCATTCCCGAATTGAAAATAAACAATCCGCATAAAATAAGCGTTATTAACTTTTTCATTTCTTTTTTCCTTTTTCCCACTTACCACCTAAATTTTATAAGAAACCCCGTCGTTTAGGCAATATTATTAAGTCATATTGTTACATTTGCAAGATAACATTGTTCCTTTTACTCTGTTATTTAGTTTTAAAAACTATATGCAAAAACTGAAAACCACGCAGCATAAGCGTTTTTAACCAATTGCAAAACCGACAAAATGTTTTATTAATATAAAAGTTTTTAACTTAACATTTTAAAAATACATGTTGAAATATTAATAAAAATGTATTAATATGTTGTTGTGAAGTTTTGTAACGTTTTTTAAAAATAATAGCAACCATGATAGCAAAAAAAAACGTAATCATGATTTCATGCAAGTGAAAACTTTAAAAGCATGCTTTGCGAAAGCGAGAATGTGATAAAGATTTCGAGAAGTGAAAGTTCTGAAGGTGTCAACAAGAGTTGATGCAAAAGAGTAAAAGAAGGACGTTGCGGGTGTTGAAACAGACCGAAGTAACGGAAAACAGAGCGTTTCACGAGGGTAAGTGAAGAAATGACCCGAGCCGTACGGCTTTAGGGCTGTATAGGCACGACGTTCGACTTGTGAAAACGAGGCGAGTGTTATACGGATTGGCTTTAGTCGAAGTCAATCAATCGGGATACTCAAGCAGAGGTTAAAATTATGGTAGATACCAGATCTGCGGGAGCATTCGGTATAGCAGGAGCGTTGAATTTCCGAAGCGGCGACATATCGGGAACGGCTGCAAAGACTGCCGACGATAGAGCAAGCAGAGGAACCGAATACTACCGTCAAAATAAAGATGAAGATGATAATATGAGCCGTTTTGGCTACGATAATTATATGGACAGAAGTGCACAACTTCATGCAACGCTTAATTCATTGGCACTGATGAATGTGGCGGGAATTATCAAAAACAACAAGTTAATTAACAAACAAATCATCAAATAGACACGAAAGAGGAATGCTGAGCATTCCTTTTTTATTGCTTTGGAAATACTGTTTTTCTTGAATATAGAGAAAATGTTACAAAAAATTAACATGTATTGAGAAACATTAAAGACATGTTTCCAAAAAGTCGATAAAAGCATGTAGTGTAGGCGGAATAGGTACAATTTGTGAATTTTAATGATTTCATTTTGAAAAAAGCGGCGTTAAGCGGCGTAAAACAGGGGTCTTTTGGAACTTTAACGTCCTCGATTAAAGAACAAATTCAAAACATCTCTTTGTTTAATTCCGCATCGTTTAAAGATTTAGAAAATATTGATATTGAAAAATTATTAGAGGCAGATGATGTCGAAAGTGTGCTTGGTGAAGACGCAACGCCCGAGCAAAAGGCGTTGGCACAGGTTATCAAGGCACTTTTGGAAGTTGATGGCATAAAAGAAAGTGCAGATGCTGATAATAGCGGTAAAATCGAGCAAGAGGAAGCATTAGAATTTTTGAAAAATGCGATGGGATTTGATGGTGACATCAACAATCTCACGATGGACGATTTAGACGCACTTATTGAGAAGATGAACATTGACCTTTCGTCGAATTGGGACGAAGCGATTAACGAGGCTATTCAAGATACGGTTGAAAATGTTGCGAATAAGGCCGCACAAGCAATTCAATCGTCGCCAATCGGAAATGCCGTTTCAAATGTTGCATCGAGAGTGAATAATGCAATCAACGGAAATTCGTCCGCAAAAAATACAAAGCAGACGGCTCAAGCCGAAACGCCCGAAATGATTAAGCAGCAGATTGAAGAGAAAAATGCCGATATAAAAGATATTGAGGCAAAGGCGGAAGAGGAAGTTGCCGAACAGGAAAAATTAAAAGAACAGGCAATGAAAAATGCCGGTGTTTCTGATGAAGAATACAAGGCTTATAAGGAAAAGCAAGAAGAAGTCGGCAAGCAGATTACGGAAAAAGAAACTGCCATAAAAGAAAAGGACAGTTTGATTTCTGATAAACAGGCGACTGTTTCGTCGAACGAGTCTTATATTTCTTCAATCGGTTCGCAAATTTCCGCTAACGAGTCGAAATTGTCCTCAATTGCAAGTGATGATGAAAATGCATCGTCCAAAAAGCAGGAAATTAATGATAAAATTTCTAATTTAAAGGCTGAACAGTCCAAAAAAGAAGAAGAAAATACAAAACTTAAACAGGAAATTGAAACCGCTAAACAGGAAAAAACTGCACTTGAGCAAGAAAAACAGCAACTTGAACAACAAAAGCAACAACTTTTAACCGAGTCTTTAAATGCTTCAAGTGGTTTTGCTAAAGGTGTTGCGGATTCTTCGTCCGTCGAAAAAATGAAAGAAAATATCACTAATTTCGATTCGAAAATTTCTGAAATTAAATCAAATGCACAAAAAGAAGTTGCGGCGAAACAAAGTGAAATTCAGGAACTTCAGGTTAAGTTGAAAAACGCTGAAGCGGCTGAAGAAAGAACGAATTTCTTAAAAGATAATACGTATAAAGCAGGTTTGGGCTTAACGGGCGAAGAACTTGCCGAAATTGCGAGAACGACAGGCGGTGCAGAAGGTACAACGGGCTGGTGCTTAAAAGGAGTTAACGATACCCTTGAAAAGGCTTACGGCTTCAGACTTTCGTACAATTCTGCATATCAGGCTCTCGGCGAAATGCAAAATAAAGAAGGTTTTGAAGATGTTACAGACAAATACACGACCGATGATGACTTGAGAAATCTTCCGGCAGGTGCGATGGTTATTTGGGAAAACGGAAACGGACACCAACACGGTCACATCTCGATTGCACTCGGCAACGGTCAGGAAGCATCAGACCATATACAAAGTCAAACAACAACTCGTTACGGTACAAAATTCCACGTATTTATGCCAGTATCGTAACTTTAAACCGAAATCAGACCTTAGGGTCTGATTTTTTTATAGGATTTTTGAGGATTTGCTTTTATTGCTATTGACTATGTCATTCTGGGCCTTTAGGCGAAAAATCGTTTAAATGTCGGAAAAAACAGATACTTCGCCTGTGGTTCAGTATGACGGTAAATGCATAAAGTTTTCCAATAAATGAGTAAACAATGGATTGCTTTGAATTTATTGATTTTCACTTCGCTCGCTATAAACGTGCCTTCACGGCAAGGCTCCTCGCCTTGACCGTTACGCACTCTGCTCATTCTTCGCAATGACAGGAAATGTTTAATAAATGTTGAAAAACCGACAGGTAGGCATTTTCAACAAAAAAACGGCTGGATAACGCCGTTTTCAAATATATTGTTTTTCGTTTCATATATTTATTTTCATATATTACTTTTCGTTTTTGAAGTCGCTTATAACCTTATAAAGCGAGGGGGCTTCCTGAACAGAAACATTGCCCGTCGGAACAATCAATATCTCCACAGTCGTTTCTCCGCCTGCGTATGCAATTGTGATTTTATCGCCTACTTTCAATTGTTTTGCAGGTTTTGCTGGAAGTCCGTTTACAGAAATTCTGCCTTGTTCTGAAACATCGTTCGCAACCGTACGACGTTTAATCAACCTCGAAACTTTCAAAAACTTGTCAAGACGCATTATTCCGCCTTTGCATCTTCAAGTTTGTTTTGAACTTTTGTGCTGTTTTCGAGTTGTTTTGCAATCTGAAATTCAATTGCTTGCAAACGTTCTTCATAAAGTTTATTTTGATGTTCAAGATTTGTGATTTTTTCTTCGTTCATCTTGTTTCTTGATTCAAGAATTCTGATTTTTTCATCAAGACCCGTGATTTTTGCCGCCAAATCTTGGAATTTTTCGTTCAATTCTTTGATTGCGTTTACACAAGCCCAGAAGATTTCTTCACGACTGATTTTGAAGTATTTTGAAAGTCCGTCCTGAAATACGCTGTGCGGGAAGACTTTTTGCAAATCTTGAGCAATTACGCCGACATGCGGTGTCTTCTTCTTATCATTTTTGTATGTGAAGTTTTTAACTTTGAGTTGCGAAATTTCTTTCAAACCCGCAGTACTGTCACCTGAAATATTCTTTAATCTTGCATCTGAAATGATGTAGCCCGTATCAGGAACCCCAACATACGCTGTGCCGCTCAATGCTACTCCTGTCGGATATCTGTAAGTCAATCTTTGTAAGTCGGCTTCTGTTACAATTTTACTTGTTGTTCCGCTTGAAGTTTTGATATAACCTGTTCCGCTGATTGTAAAATCACCGTTTACGGTTAATTTTCTATTTTCCATATCACCGTAAATTAAGGCATTTGTTCCTGTATGTCTTACGGCGTTTCCGTCCATAAATCCGCCAATATAAAGTTTATTATTTCCGTTTCCACTTGCTCCTACTGAAGAACCGATAGCAATGTTTCCAAGACCTGTTGTATTGCTTTGTAATGAGTTATTACCTATTGCAATATTATTATATCCCGTTGTATTTGCGTATAACGATGCAAAACCAATCGCAACATTTGACGTACCGCTTGTTATTGCGGGCATTGCCGAATATCCTAAAATTGTATTATGAGTACATTTGTTACTTGCTGCACCGCCACCGTTACCACTGCCGATTACAACGTTTGATGAACTTTCTGCTCCATAATTAGTCATTGCGTTGTTTCCTATCGCAACATTGTCTTTTCCGGAAGTAATTTTTGTCATCGTATTAGCACCGATACTTATGTTATAACTTCCGTTTGTATTTGCCGTTCCGCTTGTTTCATTGTGAGCAGCAACGAGTGCATTATAACCGATTGCTACGTTTCCTTGAACTTTGCCGAGAGTGGCTCCGTCAGATACGTTTCTGTTGCCCAAGAGTGCATTAACACCGATTGCAACGTTTCCCGTACCTTCAATATTCGCCATACTGCTTGAGCCGATAGCAACGTTTGCATCACTCGTTTTGCTGAATTGCATTGAATAAGAACCGAGTGCTACGTTATAACTTCCCGTTGTGAGATGTTGCATCGAAAATGCACCCAACGAAGAGTTTTCATTACCCTCTAAAAGTCTGTAACTTCCAGTTGTATCTTTTTCGATTAATTTGCTTGAGCCGCCCATTGCATATTGACCGACTGCCGTGTTTGCAGCACCTTTGGCACTTGCACCCAATTTATACCAGCCGTTCGTATCATCAGGATTGGCAACATTTGCCGTGGCCTGTCTTGCGGTTGTATCCAAGGCATTTGTACCGATTGCAAGGTTGAAATTTCTGTCGAATGAAATTTTACCGATAGATTTATGTTTATTCGTTCCGCTTTTTTCGTAAAAATCAAGCAAATGTCTTGAAATTACAGGATTTGAGTCTTTTGCCCCTTGAGTTACGATAGCAATTTTAGGGTTAATTTGACTTGCAAAAATCGTCGGCAAATCGCCCTCTCTGATACCGTCGTCATAAGGGATTTTATTATCGCCCGCAACAGCAAGCGAATTGTTTTCCGCAGCCGTATAAACCGCATTATTGTTGATAAGATTACCTCTAACGATGTATTTCCACGGTGCTTCTGCCGGTTGGTTCGATGCCGTTCTTACAATCGGCATTGTTGCCGCAAGAACCAACCCCATAATCACAAGCGTGATTAACGCTTCTGCCAACGTAAAACCTTGTCTTCTTTTATTTTTCATTCTTATTCCTTTTATCCGTATGTTATTTTTATATATTTAAAAAAATCAATCTGATTTTTTTTTGCCTTTTCTTTCAGAATTTTATTAAATTTAATTCTTGAATTGAAAAGTTCGTTTCCCACAACCGAATTTTTGCAACTTACTATCAAAATTCCGTCCTCTGTAAGTTTTTTCGGTTTTGAATACTTTGCCAATTTTTCCCCGACAACATCTTCCCATTCTGCAAACAAAGCCTCGACCTTGTCGCTAAAATCCTTTTCAACAGTGAAATTCAAAGATTTTATTATGTCTGCTGCCGTTTCAAAATTGCAAGTATCATCTTTTAACATATATTTATATTATACGCATTTTCATGCCTTTTTTAAAGTATTTTGTCATTTTTTATTAAATTTTAAAAACAATTTTATTAATTTTATAACAATCAAATATTCAGATGATAGAATAAAATCGATATTCAATGTATTATAAACTGTGTCAGTATGGGTTTTGAGATTTCAAAATGGACTACGAAGAAGAAGAGTATCAATATCAAAGTACATTGGACGATTCCGATTTGAAAAAAGTCGGAATGGAGTTGATGTTTTTGACCCCCGAAAAAACCTCTCACGAAGAGGGAATTTCTGCTGTCGAATTGTCCAAAATGCTCAAAATGCCAACCGAAATTGTTAAACAAAAACTCAAAATTTTATACGACAAAGAAATTGTCCGTGTCATCGGAAACAGCCCGAAATTGTGGAAATTTGACGAATATAATTTCCAAAGAATGGACGAAGACGATGAAGTTTACAAACTTCTCTGTTGCTTTGATGATGTGGATTTTGACCGTTATTTTCAATATTAATCACTAAATATGATACGAATGGTGAGATAAATCCTCAACTCTTCCCTCACGTTCGAGTTGCACGTTTTCAAGGTATCGCAAATGTGCCAAAATTCTTTTCGTTTTTTGGCTTTCCTCAATCTTAAAGACATTTACAAGTGCAATAACAGCAAGCATTAAACCGAATGAAAATATTGCGATATAAGCCCCGTTACCGTTGAAAACAGGGAGATTTAAAGATTGATGATTTTTGAACAAATCAAGGCAAAAACCGACAACATTGCCCAAAATACCGACAGTTACGCAAAATCCGCAAGTTAATATACTTACTGCCGTACCTGCAATTTTTTGGTTGTTAATATCGTGCAAAAGCGGTACGAGCAAAGGCGAAAGGCTGCCCCAGAACGACAATGAGCAGAATAACAAACTCGGAACTATCGGGTCTTTAAAGTCAACAAACAGGCAAACCAAAATTATTGCAAAACTGAAAAGAGTGTTGAATGAGGCTATTTTCAGGAAAATAACTCTTCTTGAAACGGCTGCTTTGCTCATAATTGCGATGATTGAGCCTGCAAAAGCGTATAACGCACCCATAACCGACAAAACAGTTGCCGCTTTAATATCCGAAATTAAACAAAAATCCTCAAGAAATTTTTTCCCGATAACCGTTTGAATTACGTAATAAAGACCGTAATTTATAAATGAAAATGTATAAAGAACATTGTTTCTTTTTTCCGAAAAAACTTTTTTGAACGAAGAAAGGTCGAATTTTACGGTTTTATCTTCGGGTTCTTTATCTGCAAATTTGCTTATAACCATGAAAAGTATTGCAATCACTGCTGTTGCTACACCTGTTATCCAAAAAGTATCTCTCCAGCCCAACTTATCGATACAAACGACAAGCGGAGCATTTGCAACAATTCCGCCCAAAAAGCCTACCAACAGGACGATTGAGAGAATTACGCCGAAATTTTTATGAGGAACGATTTTTTTAGTTTCCGCAATCAAAGAAAGATAGAAACTTGCTGAACCTACGCCGATTAAGACTCTGCTGAAATACAATAACGGCAAGGTTTGTGCGACAGGAAAGAGTAAACTTCCTGCAAAAAATAAAATCGAACCTAAAGTTATTACTTTAAATCCACCGTATCTTGCAATTAAAATGCCGATAACGAGTTGGCTTGCGGCATAAACGTACATAAAATATGAACCCAAAGATGCGATGCTTTGAGCGGTTGTGTTGAGGTCGTTTTGCAACAAGGTAAACACTGCCCCCGGAACTGCCACACGCTGTAAATTTGCGGCAAAATACAATAACGATGCTAATATTACCAAAATTATTTCGACTATCGGGGCTCTTTTCATACTTTTTCCTTGTAAATCTACAAAAATATTTTATACACTGACGGATAAATTTCAATAATTACAAAACTAAATCTTTTGATAAAATACTATTGCTTTTTTTATTTTTTTTGTTTTGCTATAAACATAGAGAGATGGAATTTTAGTTAATTGTAGTTGTTATTAGGAGAAAATTTATGAAAAAATTTCTGGTACTATCATTGTTAATGACGGCAATGTTCGGAATGTCTTGTTCTGTCGCATTGGCAAAAGTTTATCAGTTTGAAGTTCTTTCGACGACTGATATGCACGGTCGTGCAACGGCAAAAGATGCTTCAACTCAAAAATCAGTTCCGAATTCAATGCTCAAAGCAGCAACCGTTGTTAAACAAGAAAGAGATAAATTTGGCAAAGACAAAATTATTTTGATTGATAACGGTGATTTGCTTCAGGGAACATTGGTTTCACAATATGCTTTAACCCAAAGAACAGAGGACGAAAACCCGATGTTGACGGCGATTAAGTATATGAAATACGATGCTTGGGTTATGGGAAATCACGAATTTAACTATTCTCCTCACCAACGTAATCCTCAACTTGAATACGCCAACAGAGCAGGTATTTCGACACTTGCAGCAAATATTGTTTTGAAAGAAGACGGTGTTAATCAAAAAGGTCTTACGGCAAAAAAAGGTCAACCTTATTACCAACCTTTTGTTATCAAAACCGTTAAATTTGACAAAAATAAGCAGGTTCGAGTAGCGATTATCGGTTTTGGTAATGCAAATAACGAAAATTGGGACAGAGCGTGCAATTATCCCAACACTCAATTCCGCAGTTTTGACAACCCGAAAGGACTTTTGGAAAATGAAATTAACAAATGGGTTGAAATAATTAAAAAAGATAACCTTGCCGATATCATAATCGTTTCGGCTCATAGCGGAAAAACTAACGATACAAATACCGTTGTTAAAGGATTTTCTATGGAATCTCAAATCGTTTCAGGTGTTCAAGGCTCAAAAGATGTTGATTTATACATCTACGGTCACGATCATCAACAAAATATTGAAAAAATTAAAAACAAAGACGGTAAAGAAATTTACATCGTTGATGGCGGCGGAACTGCCGTAACAAAGAGCGTTTTTACGGTTGACTTTAACAGAAAAAATAAATATACAGGCTGCGAAGTCACATCAACCGCTGCAAATTTAGCAGAATATAAAAACGATAAAAAACTTGAAAAAATTGAAAATCCTTGGTACAAAGCAACAATGGCTTGGGCAGAAAAACCTCTCGGCAAGTTCACGGGCGGTTGGAATAAAGTTGCTTACGAATTGAAAGATAAAACAAACGAAGATTTGCTTGTAAAACAAACTGCCGTAAACGATTTTATTCACAAAGTTCAAATTTGGGCAACTTGGCAAGACCCCGACGTTAAAGGAGCAACTGTTTCAATTACAAGCCCCTGCTTACAATTGAATGCGGACAAAAAAATCGAATATGCACCTCACGACGGCGATGCTGTTTCATTCCTCAATCTTTCATTGTTGTACAGATTCAGCAACAACCTCATTTGCGTAGCAGATATGACTCCTCAGCAACTTTATGCTTGGCTCAATTTCACCGCAAATAACTTAATGATTGATGAAAACGGCAACCCGAAACTCAGACCTGATGCATCTCTCCACGGAACAGATACATTCTTTGGAATTGATTATACATTTGACCTTACAAAACCTGAGGGCGAACGTGTCGTTAAAGCAACTGTCAACGGTCAAGATTTGAAAACAATGACGGAACCAATCAGAGTGGTCATGAATTCTTACAGAATTGCAGGCTCACATGGTTTTAAAGAAGCAACGGGCTTGACGGAAGATAATGCAACTTGGATTAATTCACCGAAAGATAAAGATGTTGCTTTGTCTATTCAAGACGAACTCGGATTGTATCTCCAACAAAAGAAAAAGGTTTCACCTAATGATGAGTTGGAACAAGTTAAAAATACAACTTGGAATATAATTACAAAATAAATTTAAAATTGATTAAAAATCCGAAAAAAAGTACCTTGAAATATAGGTGCTTTTTCGTGATGAGTTGTTTTATAAATGCGTAGCGAAATATCTATTTTTATATAATTATGCATAGATTCTTCGGACTTCGTCCTCAGAATGACACAATGCATTCATTGTTTCAATACATTCTACTCGCTTCTTACTCCTCGCAATGACGATGATGTCAAAATTGGTCAAAAAAAGAGGACTTTCTTTGCGAAAATCCTCTTTCTTCGATAAATACAAAAATTAATTTTATATTTCGGCGACGGATATTGCCGTTACGCCTACGTTTCTTGCCGAATCCATTACCTTAACCATTGCTCCGTTTGTTGTTTCGTCGCTCGTTTGGATAACTACGCCGTCTGTATTGGTTTGGGCAAGTTCCTTAATTGTTGCCTCTAGTTTTTCGGGAGCAACTTCTTCATCGTTGATGTAGAATTTGTCCTCATCGTCAATCATAACGGTAATCATCTTCTTATCAGGCTCTTGTTGTTCCTTTTGCTCAACATTATCGGGAACAATAAGTGATAAACCTTGTTGGTCCAACAATGGTGCGATAACCATCATTATGATTAAAAGAACAAGGAAAATATCTGTCAACGGGGTGATATTAATTTCGTTAAATACTTTTCTTTTTGCCATTATTCCTCCCAATCCGTATTAGAAAAATCGGATTTTGAAGATTTTTGAACGGCGGGTCGTTCTGCGTAAGGTCTGTCGCTGCCGACTGATTGTTGGTCAGAAACATTTGTTACGTTGATTTGCACTGTTTCTTCCGAAACGGGCATGTCCGCCATATTGTCGTTGTTTTGTGGGCGTTCTAAATCCTTTTGTTCTTTTTTGCTCAACGGTTCGCCTGCAACCGTCAATTTTTCGTAATCAGCATCTTTCGCAGCACGCATAACTTGCATAATGTCACGGCTTTTTGCCGCTGTGTCTGCTTTTACAAGAACTTCCGCCTTTTTAAGTGACGGTTTTAAGTCAACGAGTGCTTGTGTCAATTCATCAAGCGTAATCGCCTGACCGTTCAGGTACATATCGCCTTCCTTTGTTATCGCAACTGTTGCCGATTTTTCTTCTACCGTCAAACCGCTGTTGATTTCAGGAACGTTGATATTCGCATTGTCTGATTGGAAAGTCGGAGCAACAACCATCATTATGATTAAAAGAACAAGGAAAATATCTGTCAACGGAGTAATGTTAATCTCCGAGAACACAGCCCTTTTCTTTGAATTTGTTGTTTTAATTGCCATTGGTCTTGTCCGTTAAATTAGAGTGCTACGTTTTGTTGAAAACCTGCATTTGCTTCTTCGTCTGAATCAGCGAATGAAAGGAATAACAATTTGATAAGTTGGAAATCGTCGTCATATCTTGCAACTTTTGATTGGAAATAGTTGTAAAGAATAACTGCAACGATAGCAACGCCCAAACCGAATGCAGTAGCAATCAACGCTGAACCGATACCGTAAGCAACCGCTGCTGATTGGTTACCTGCTTGTGCCAAATCTTGGAATGTGTACAAAATTCTTACAACTGTACCGAACAAACCTAAGAACGGGCAAACACCGCCGATTGTAGCAAGGATTGTTAAGTGATGTTCAAGTTTTCTCGATGCAAGTGCTGCTGCGATATCGAATGAACGTGAAAACCCTTTCTTTTGTTCTGAGAAAATTCTTACCGCTTCTTCAACAACTTCGCCTGTAACACCACCCATTTGTTGGCTTATGTCGTTAGCACCGTCTAAATTATTTTTAGCAAGTTCTTTTTGGAGTCTGGGAATGTATGAAACTACATCTCTTTTGTTTTTATTGAAGAACACAAAACGGTTAATTGCAACCGCTAAGGTCAAAATTGAGCAAATCAAAATCGGTAAAAGTACCGGCCAGTCCATTTGAATTGAATGTAATAAAAGTTCCATTTTTTATTTCCTCTTTCTGTATTTATCGATTATCTTCTTTGTGCACCAAATACGTTGTAGTCGAACGTAAATTGGATATCTACCGATTTTTCACGGTATTCGGGTGGCAACGGTCTGAACGGTGCCGTTAATTTTACTGCGTTCAAAGCCGCTCTGTCTGCAGATTGCAAACCTGATGATTTTGAAACGCTTACGCCCAAAAGTCTGCCGTCACGAGCAATTGTGAACAACAATACAACTCGTCTGCTTTCTTCACCTTTCGGAGGATCCCAATTACGTTTGATTCTTTGTTGCAAATCACGCATATAAGGTCCGAAATCAGGTTCTCTGATTGCATCAATACCGGGGCGTCCGTTCGGGTTTCCGGGTCCGGGGTTACCGTAATTTCCACGACCTGAACCGCTGCCAACGCCTGAGCCTGTTCCGACTCCCGAGCCGCCTGTTCTTGAGCCTGAACCTGTGCCGCCTACTTTGCTGCCTGTTCCTGTTGTCGGAGCAAAACTCAATCCTGAGCCTTTGCCTGAACCCGAGCCGCCGACATTTTTACCGCCATTGCCTGTTCCCGAAGGTCTTGCAATAGGTCCTGTACCTGCGGGTGTTCCGATGTTCGGAATATTCGTTTTCGGAACGGGGATTTGGAAGTTGCTCTTCGGTTTATCTGTAATTCTCGGAGCAACGGGCTTAATTCCCGGACGAGGTGCAGGTGTCGGTGCTTGCACTTTTGCAGGTGCCGATTCCGTTTTGGATTTGTTGCCGAACAACGATGTTTTCGGTTGTTGAACCTTTTTCTTCGGAGCAACAGGTGCCGGAGCAGGTGCTGCTTTCGGTTTTTGTTGTTTTACGGCAGGGCTGCCACCGCCTTGTTTCGGCATCGAAACAGGACGTTTCGGATCATGTTTTCCGCCTGCTCTTGAATTTTTATCAGCACGAAATCTTGTATTTTTGTTAATCGGGGTTTGTTCCTTATCAACCAAAACAAACTCGATGTCTTTCGGTTTCGCTTCAGGTTTGTTGAAAACGACAAATGATATGCCGAGCAAACCTGCGATAAAAATAAATAACCATACCAAAAGAACCGCAAGGGGGTGAATTGCGGTTGATACCATAATTGACTTACCTAACGATTCTTTCGGATCTGCTTTAAAAACCGCAGGAATTTTGTAGTTACTTGTTTCCTGCTCTTCTGATTCTACGTATTTTCCTAAGATTGACATAATTACTCTATAAGTTATCTACACAATTTATCTTAGTTTAACAGAAACTGTAAAACTTGCAAAATTGCTTAACTTACTTAACATTTAGTTAGCCGAGTTTACTGTGACGGGTTGGTCAATAGTAATTTCCACGGTAGAGTTTGCGGGGATTTCAACGTCATCGCCCTTAGACCACAACGATTTTGCAACGCCGATGCCGCCGCCGATTGCAGTACCCAATGCTGCACCTTTACCGACAGAGCCGCCTGAGATTGCACCGCCGACAAGACCAGCCAATGCACCTGCACCTGCACCTACGCCGATATCTTTAACATAGGTTTTTGCTGAATCTTTTGCTGTTCCTGCAACCAAAATGCCTGTGCCGTCTGTTGTTTTAATCATTGCTGAGATAGGAATTATATTTCCGTAAGGAGTTACAATTTGTGTAAATCTTACTTGCAATTGACCGTTAATGCCTGCGTGGTTACCTTTTTTAGCAAGTGTTACATTACCTTGAAGAGTACTTCCCGCAGGAGCAACCAATACATTATTATAATAGAAATTGCTTGCCAAAACGGCTGTTACTGCTTGACCCAACGATGCTGTTTCCGAACTTAAAGTTGAGGTTGTTGTAATATTCATGCTTGTACCTGCCGGAACAACAACGATGCTGCCTTTTAACGGTTGGTTAGCAGTCGGAGTGTATGGAACTTGTTGATATTGTTGATATTGCGTGTTAACAACGGGAGTTGCTGCCGTAACAGAGAAATTGCTTCCTGCAAGTGTCGGCAAAACTGTCATTGAAAGAGCAATCATCAAAGCCGTAACTTTATTTTTTTTCATAACCTAATCTCCTCTTTTTTTTACTCACAATATTATAAAGAATTTTTAATTTATTTTCAAATCTTTTTGAATTATTACGAAATATTCATCTCCCGTTTTGAGATGGGTATGTTTTCCGAAGCCGTAAATATTTAAAGGTTGGAGTTGCAAAATCGGGTCCCAACCTTCGTTATAGTGGGCAACAGTCTTGTAATAAGCGGGTTTTGTCTGTTTGCCGCCGATATAATCATTTCCGTCGCCTGCGATATGTCCGTCGATGTAGTACGTTCTTGAATACGAAAGTTCGCCGTCGGGTGTAACAATTTTGTTAAGTCTTATTTTAATTGAAGCGTCCATTCCCTGTACGGGTTCTCTGATATCTTCCACAACGCCGTAAATATGCGAGTTTTTGGGGAAAACAAGAAATTCGTCAATGAACATATCTGTGACGTTAATAAACTCACATTCATCGCCGATATCGTTTGCGAAAGTGTTTATTCCACGAAGGTTTACAACACGCAACAATGTTCCCGCCTTAATAATTATCGGTTTTTCGGGGATTGTTTCATCGGGATAGTATCTGTCAAAAGTCACCGCTCCGACTTGCAAACCTAAAAATATCATTAATATTGATAACAAATATTTCATCATATATTTTATAATAATAAAATTTTGAAAAAAATACATAATATGACTATATTAAATTTTCAAATTTTTTGTATAATAATTTTAGGAAGAAAAAATGAATTTATATGTAGTTTCAGACAAACAAGGTTCGGGCAAAACCTTAATAACAGCGGGTATTGCGGCAACAATGCAATCTCTCGGATATTCTGTCGGGTACTATAAACCCATTCAGACGGGTGCTTTTTCGCAAAGTAATTTCGGGACTTCGCAAGATATTACTTTTGTCAAAAAAATCGACCCCAATCTTAATACGGTTGTTTCATACGTTTTGAAAACCGATGCTTTTCCTTATTTGGCGGCACAAAACGAAAAAACTGTTATTCAGCCCGAAATTTTGGTTAAAGATTTTCTGACTTTGAGAAAAACGTCTGAAATCGTTATGGTTGAATCTTGCGGCGGGCTTTTGACGCCGTATTCCGAAAATATGCGTTCGATTGATTTTGCTCAAGCGTTGCAGACCGATGTTTTGATTGTTGTCGAACAATCGACCGAGGGTTTTGAAAAAGTCCTAATGATGGTTGAATCTGCAAGACATGCGGGGCTTAATGTTCGAGGAATTATTATCAATAAATTTATTAAAACGGACGATTTGAACTTGAAAAATCTTCCCGCACTTCTTGAGGCATACTCGGGCATTCCTGTTGTCGGAATTGTGGGTTGTTTGCCGAAAATTACGCCGTCGGGCTTAATTGACACGGTTTTGCATTCGATTGATTTAGAAACGATTTTCGGGGTAAAAATCCCCAAACTTTCGAGATAATCAGTCTTTCAGATAATCGGTGAAAGATTTTTTAACGACTTTATACCCGCAACCGTCGGGCATTTCTGCATAAAAGGATAATTTTTTCTTCGGATATTTTCGGCACAATCTCGGACGTTTGTCGTAAACCGTGCAAAGTCCGTCGTCGCCGATATATTTGCATGCAAAAACGAAATTTCCGTTTTCATCTTTTTCTTTTATATAAAATCTTTTATATGACGGAAAAATTTTTTTCATAAATTCAAATTCTTTTTCCGAATACATATAGGCAGAATAAACGTTACGGCAACATTTTCCGCACTTTTTGCACTCCCCGACGATTTTGTAATCCTGTCTTTCGGGGACGAAATATGATAAAAATTCCCAATATAACGATTTTATAAAATCTGTAAACATTTTTGTTTTATATAGTATTATAGTAGAATAAATTATATCAAAATTTTATCATACAAGGAAAAAAAATGGCAAAGAAAAAAGGAAGTAAAAAAGGAAAACAGAAAAAAGATAACCCGATGTTTTCGTTTATAAAGGCTTCGTTGGTTACGATTGTGGCAATCGGTCTGGCTTTTATAATAATGTTGAAGTTGTTTTTGATGACTCAACCGCCTATTCCGAATTTGGAAAATTTCAAACCTAATCAGGTTACACAAATTTATTCCGAAGACGGTGAACTCATTAAAACCTTTACGGCATATAAGTTTGAGCCGACTCATATCAAAGATGTTCCGAAAAATATGGTCAACGCTTTGATTGCAACAGAAGACAAAAACTTCTACAAACACCAAGGTTACGACCTTTTCGGTATCGTTCGTTCGACTTTTGCAAATATTTCTGCAAGACGGACAGTTCAGGGTGCAAGTACGATTACTCAACAGTTATCGAGAATTTTGTTCCTTTCAAATGAAAGAAGTTTTAACAGAAAAATTAAAGAAATTATTATTGCATCAAGAATTGAAAAATCTTTGACCAAAGACCAAATTCTTGAAATGTATCTGAACAATGTATATTTAGGTTCAGGTGCTTACGGTGCGGCAGGTGCGGCGGCAACTTATTTTAATAAACCGCTCAAAGACCTCACCCTTGCGGAATGTGCGTTGATTGCAGGTTTGCCTCAGGCACCGTCTGTTTATTCTCCGTTCAATAACAAAGACCTCGCTCTCAAGCGTCGTGCCAAGGTTTTGGACAGAATGTATAAAATGAAATACATTACAAAAGAAGAAATGAAACAGGCAAAAGACGAACCCTTGAAACTCAGTCAGGTTGTGGGTGCAAGAACTTTGAACAGAGCACCTTACTTTGTTGACTATGTTATGCAGGAACTTGAAGAGTTGGGCTTTGATGAACAGGATATTTCTCAAGGCGGTTACAAAATTACAACCACTTTGAATTATAAAGTTCAAAAAGCGGCTGAAGATGCAGTTAACAGAAACCTTGCATCTTGGGGTTTGTCAGGCAGCAAAAACCAAGCGGCAGTGTTCTCTTTTTCGCCTATTGACGGAAAAATCATTGCTTACGTCGGCGGTAAAAATTACGCTCAAAGCCAATACGACAGAGTAACACAAGCAGTTCGTCCTCCGGGATCATCATTTAAACCGTTTGTTTACGCAACTGCGGTTTACAAAGGTTGGTCGCCTAACGACGCTATTGAAGATACTCCGTTCTCTATCGGTTCGTGGTCGCCTCGAAATTACGGAAGCAAATACAGAGGAAGAATCCCGCTTTATAAAGCATTGGCATTGTCCTCAAACGTTGCAGCTGTAAGACTTATCGATGATGTCGGAATTAAACCTGTTATCATCATGGCTCGTGAATTGGGTATCACAACTCCGCTTGCAAACGACTCAACCATTGCATTGGGTTCAAACGGCGTAAAATTGTACGATATGACCATCGCTTTCGGCGTTTTTGCAAACGGCGGATTTAAGGTTAAACCTTTCTCCGTTTTAAGAGTCGAAACGGCAAGAGGAAGAACGATTTACTCTGCCGATAAAGTTTCAAAAACAAAAGTTTTGCACTTTGAAACAGCAGGTGCGGTCAACGCTATGCTCGAACAAGTTATTGCGGCAGGTACAGGCGTTGCGGCAAGAATCGGCGTTGCTCAAGCAGGTAAAACAGGTACAACAGATGACTGCAAAGATGCTTGGTTTGTTGGATATACCCCTGATATTTCAACAGGTGTTTGGGTCGGAAATGATGATAACTCCAAACTCCCCGGAATTACAGGCGGTACGCTCCCTGCAATTATTTGGCGTGATACGATGAAAGCCGCTGCCGATTCGGAAAAAGATGCAAAATTCCCCTATCCGAAATTTGAACTTAAAGCAACTGCAACTGTTCCTCAGTCGGAAATAACGGAAAAAGTTGAAACGCAAACTCCTGACCCCGATAAAGCGGCTCAAGAGGAAATTCAAAAACGATTGCAGGAACAAGAAAATTCTTTGAAAGAACAAATGAATAAACCTGCGGCTCCCGTTGCTCCCCGTAAACCAAATTACGAAACGCAATTAGAGCCTGTCAGATTAACTCCCGCCGAACCGAGTCGGAATTTCAATGAAAATTTGAATAATCAAAAGGCTCAAAATAGCGGCGGAGGTTCGCAAGGAAGATTTTTGTAATTTTCCTTAAATCCTAAATCACTAAAGCAACCTCTCGGGGTTGCTTTTTTGTCTGAAATTTTTTGTTCTCTGTCATTGCGGGGATGAACGACGAAGCAATCCAGCCAATTATATTAATTCATATTACAAACCAATCCATTCAGGGTTATTTATTTCTATTAAATTTATTTTAGAGAAGTAGGGTCGACTTTAGTCGACCAAGTCAGTTTTTGTCATTCTGAGCGAAGCGAAGAATCTGCGAAATGTCGAGAGAAACAGATACTTCGGCTCCGCCTCAGTATGACAATTATTGCTGTAAAAACCTACATTTATAATACGGTTTAAAATTATCTATTTTGTCGATTAAGCCTTCAAAGTTGCCGTCAAAAGTTATACATCTGTCGTCAACATACACCCAACAAGGCTCTTTGACATTTGTAATACCAACAATCAGTTCACTCAAACCATTTTCAAAAACCCATTTTGATGCAAGATTTTTATCCCGAGTTGTAAAAATTTTCACCTGATAATTTCTTGATAAATCTTCCAAAAACTCTTTCGCCCCAACCTTTATAGGGGGAATAAAATTTTTGTCATAATTCCCGACATAGTCATTCAAAACCCCGTCCAAGTCTATAAGTATTGTTTTTTTAAACATTTTATTACCTTTTTAATTACTATCATGTTATAACATAATAGTAATTAAATATGCAATATAACAGTTACAATATTAATATACAGAGAATATTGGTAGCGATAATGCATAAAAAATTAAGAACAATAGGAAACAGTTGGGGGTTAATAATTCCTTTGCCGATATTGGAACTTTTGAAAGTTAATCCTGTTTTGGACGATGTTGAACTTGTTGTTGAAAAAGATGTATTAACAATCAAAAAATACGTTAAAAAAGAAAAAGAACAATAAAATTTTTTACTGATTAAAACATATAAACGGGGCAACTTAAAAATCACCCCGTTTTTTTTTGCAGATATTTCGGGGACAAGCCCCTCAATATGACGGAGCAGTGTAGGGTCGATTTTAGCAGTGTAGGGTCGACTTTAGTCGACCAAAACAATTCTTCATTCCTTGTCATTCTGAACGTAAGCGAAGAATC
>CAKVJR010000002.1 GCA_934754855.1 uncultured Candidatus Melainabacteria bacterium | reverse complement strand
CGAGGGAGTTGTTATTCACAAAACTGTCGAAAACATTACGGCAGTTGATTATGACAACTACGAACTTATTTTAATCGACGACAGAAGCGACGATAACACAGCAGAAGTTATTAAACAAATTGCCGCAGAAAACCACAATATCAGATATTTGATAAGAGAAAAAGACTCTTTCCCCGGAAAATCGGCTGTTTTGAACGATGCACTCAAAATGGCACACGGCGAAGCGATTTTGGTTTTTGACGCAGATGCAAGAATAAATCCCGATTTTATCAAAAATCTTGTTCCCAAACTTGAGCCGGAAGATGTCGGTGCAGTTCAAGCGAGAAAAGTAATCAGCAACAGAAACGATAACTTCCTCACACGCTGCCAAGATAATGAAATGGCTTTGGACACGCACTTCCAACTCGGACGTGACGCCGTAAAAGGTGCGGTTGAACTTCGTGGAAACGGCGAACTTATCAAGAGAAAAGCCTTAGAAGACATTGGCGGTTGGAACAACTACACAATTACAGACGACCTCGACATGTCAACAAGATTGCAAATTAAGGGTTGGGACATTCGTTTTTGCCCCGAAGTATGCGTGTATGAAGAGGGCGTTATGAGAATAGTTCCCCTGCTTCGTCAACGCAGACGTTGGGTTGAAGGAAGTATCAGAAGATATTTGGAAAATTTTTGGGCAGTTCTTTTTTCAAAAGACATGTCACTTCGAGTAAGCCTTGATATGACTGCTTATATCTGCGAATTTTTACTCCCGTTCTGGTTCTTCTCGGAAGTCGGATTTCAAATTTTCAGATACATAAAATATGATGAAAACCAAATTTTATCATCATTAACTCTTGCCGTTTTGATTTTCATCTTCTTTTACAGCGGACTTGTTTACAGTTTGAGAAAATATAACCACTTGAAACCTCTCGAAAACATAAGACAATCATTTGAAACATGTGCGTATTTGTTGGTTTTGTGGTTCCCCGTCGTAACTTTTATCATCTTTAAAATAATTTTCACAAAGAAAACTATGGATTGGGGAAAAACTCAACACGGCACCGCAAAATCCGAAGAACCGGCTCTCGTTAAATAACTTGTTAAATAAGATTTAGCGAATATAATTAATATATATTAATTAGACCAGCCGAAAGGAAAAAAGAAGTGGAATTTTTTACAGATGCAACAATCCAACTGCTTAAAGCATTGAGCGATATTTGCGGCAGTTACGGATTGGGAATTATATTTTTAACAATTATCGTAAGAGTTTTGATGTGGCCGTTGAGCGTGTCACAACAACGTTCTATGAAGGTTATGCAAAAAATGCAACCGAAAATGAAGATGATTCAAGAACGTTACAAAGACGACCCGCAAGTTATGCAACGCAAAATGATGGAATTTTACAAGGAAAACAACTTCAACCCGATGGGCGGTTGCTTTCCCGTTTTAATCCAAATGCCGATATTCATTTTGTTATACACGGCATTAATCAGCCCGCAATTCATTGACCTTGCGGGAAATGCAAAATTCTTATTTATCAACAGACTTGATGCTACTATCAGAGGAACATCAGCCCGCTCATTCGACAACACATTTACTGTCGGAAAAACAGCAAACTTCAACTTGGGCAAGAAAGCAACAGTTTATTACAGTGACGGCTCAGTGGAAAAAGACGTAAAAGTTAAAGGTTCAAAAGAAAATCTTCGCTATATGAATCAAATTATCCCCGGAGAAGATGTCGAATTTAAACTCGCTCTCAACGCTTTCCAAGTTGATAACTTTGAAAACAAAACTATCACAGGTGCGGAAGTTGAAATTACAAACGTTAACTCAAGAGAATCCGAAAACGTTGAGTTTAAAAGAAGCGGCGATATCTTAACCGCAGATGTCAAAACAATTCATGCTGACGAAAAAATGAACTTAGATGTTCTCGCATTGGTTCTTTTCTTCGGTTTATCAATGTTCTTTGCAACAAAAGTTATTACGCTTACAAACAAAAATTCTCAACAACAACTCGACCCGCAACAAGAAGCAATGCAAAAAACAATGGGAAGAACGATGCCGATTTTCTTGACCGCAACATTCTTCTTTATCCCTATCCCTGCGGGCGTTTTGCTCTATTTGGTAGTAAGTAACCTCTTCCAAATCGGTCAAACTTTCGTCATAAACAAACAACTTGACGCTGCGGAAGAAAAAAAATCAGATGTAATTGATGTAAAACCGGAAAAATAATATGAAACTTGATGAATTTGATTATGAACTTCCAAAAGAATTAATTGCACAATTACCATCTCAAAAAAGAGAAAATTCAAAGATGCTTGTCCTAAACAGACAGGCTCTTTGCTATGAAGACAAGCATTTTTACGACATCGTTGATTGCCTTGACGAAAACGATTTTCTCGTCTTGAACAACACAAAAGTCATTCCCGCAAGATTGTTTTCAATAAAAGATACAGGTGCCAAAATTGAGATTTTCCTCGTCAGAGAAATCGAAAAATCGATTTGGATAGCCCTCATAAAGCCCTCAAAACGTGTAAAACCACAAATGGTGTTAACAGTCGGAGAAAAACTTTCTGTCGAAATTTTGGAAAAAATTGATGATAAATGGAAAATCAAACTCAATTATACAGGTAATATTTACGAAATTTTGGGCGAATACGGCAACATTCCGCTCCCGCCTTATATCGAAAGAAATATGACCGACGAACAATACAAAAATCTCGACTTTGAGCGTTACCAAACGGTTTACGCAAAATACGAAGGCTCTGTCGCAGCACCGACAGCAGGATTGCACTTTACCAAAGAAATTCTTGATGAATTGGAACAAAAGGGCGTCGGCAAGGCATTTGTACACCTCAATGTCGGATTGGGAACCTTTAAACCCGTCAAAGTCGATGATATCGAAGACCACAAAATGGATTCGGAAACATTTGAAATTCCTGAAGAAAGTGCAAACGCAATCAATGAAGCAATTGCACAAGGCAAAAATATTGTAGCAGTTGGAACAACAAGCGTCAGAACACTCGAAACCACAATAAAAAAATACGGAAAAATAATTCCCGTCAAAGACCACTCGGAATTGTTCATCTACCCCGGATTTGAGTTCAAAATCGTAAACAAAATAATAACAAACTTCCACCTGCCGAAATCAACTCTTTTAATGCTCGTATCAGCATTTGCAGGGCGGGAATTTATCTTTGATGCATACAAACACGCAATCGAAAATCAATACAGATTTTACAGTTACGGGGATTGCATGTTTATCAAATAACACTATTCGTGTTATCAAATATAAACACAAGATTTTAAAGACATTTAACACTATTTGTGTTAAATGTCTTTATGCGTAAATTTTCTGTTTCCTGAGCAGAAATCCGCAACGATATCGCCATTTCCCTCAAGTTGATATTTATAAATTGTCAAACCATCAAGACCGACAGGACCTCTTGCATGAGTTTTATTCGTTGAAATTCCAACTTCCGCACCAAAACCGTATCTGTATCCGTCCGCAAATCTCGTTGATGCATTGTGACAAACCCCTGCTGAGTCAACTCGAGCCATAAAATAATTAACACTATTAGTGTTTTCGCTTACGATACAATCGGTATGACCTGAACCATATTCATTTATATGATTAACCGCTTCTCCAACTGAGCCAACAATTTTGACGGATAATTCTTTTTCGCCGTACTCGTGAGCCCATTCTTCGACTTCACCTATATTATCGACGATTTTTCTTGTTTCATCATCTCCGTTAACAATAACACCTATTTCAGACATTTTTAACACAAATAGTGGTAAGAAAGATTTAGCAATATTGCTATTTACCAAAACCGTTTCAACAGAGTTACAAGCCGCAGGATATTGGCATTTTGAGTCTTCAATAATTTTCAAAGCCTTGTCAAAATCAGCAGAGTCATCAACATAAATATGACAAATCCCGCTCGCATGACCCAAAACGGGGATTTTTGTGTTTTCTTGAATGTATTTTACAAGTTTGTTAGAACCTCTCGGAATAATCAAATCAATAGATTTGTCCTCAGACAACATTTGAGCAACATCATCGTGAGAAAAAAGCAAATTGATAACATTTTTCGGGAAACCGTCCGTCTTATCAAGAGCATCAACTATAATTTTATAGATAACACTATTAGTGTTAATTGTTTCTTTACCGCCTTTTAAAAGAACCGCATTGCCTGATTTTATTGCAAGTGCAGAAATTTGAGCCAAAACGTCAGGTCTTGCTTCAAAAATCACTCCAATAACCCCAATAGGGCAGGTAACTTTTTTCAAAATCAAACCGTCAGCAAGTTCTCTTGTGAACTCAACTTTATTAACAGGGTCGTCAAGTTTCATAACGTCATAAATACCGTCAATCATAGCGTTTATCTTATTTTCATCAGCCTTTAAGCGATTAAAAACAGATTTTGACAACTTTCCCTCTTCAACTGCAATCTTTGCAGCCGCCAAATCCCGCTCATTTGCTTCAATAACACTATTAGTGCTATTTTTTAAAGCATCTGCAACGTTTTTCAACGCTGCATTTTTAACTTCGCAAGATAGCGAGGACAATGCGATTGAGGCATTTTTTGCATTTTTAGCAATTGTTTTTATCTCAGCCATAAAAAATTCCTATAAAATTACGATATTATCACGAGTGATGATTGCGTCATAGTTTTTGTGACCCAAAATTTTTGCGATTTCATCGGAGTGAACGCCAATGATTTTGCGGCAATCGGCACTTCCGTAGTTGACCATACCTTTTGCAAATTCATTATCGTTTTCGTCAAGAATTGATACAACATCGCCCTTTTGAAATTCACCTTTAACGCCCAAAACACCGATAGATAAAAGGCTTGCATCTTTTTCAACAAGGGCTTTTTTAGCACCGTTGTTAACTTTAATTTTGCCTGTAATGCTTGTGGCATAACCAACCCAGCGTTTTTTGCCCGACAATTTTTCTGTCGGCAAGAAAATAGTGCCGATATCATCGTCTTCAAAGATTTTTGTAACGATATTCGGGGTTTTGCCGTTTGCAATAATGACGTGACCGCCCGAGCGGGTAACAACTTTTGCGGCTTCAAGTTTTGTTTTCATACCGCCACGACCGCCTTTTGATGCTTCTTGCCCCATACTTTCGATTTCGGGAGTAACTTCTTCGACAAGAGGAATCCGTTTTGCGTTCGGATTTTCTTTCGGATTATCATCAAAAAGTCCGTCAATATCGGACATAATAACGAGCAAATCTGCCTCAAGTTTACTTGCTACAAGGGCGGACAACTTGTCGTTATCAGAGAAACAAACCTCAAGAACACCTCGAGCCTCTTCAAGTTCAGTCGTCGAAACGGTATCATTTTGGTTAATAATCGGGATAATATTGAGTTCCAAAAGTCTGTTCAATACATTACTCAAACTCAAATATTTAACTCGTTGAGTAAAATCTTCTTCCGTCAAAAGTATTTGAGCACAGGTGATTTTGTACTTATCAAATCCGTGTTCATAAATCGACATCAGTGTCGTTTGACCGATTGCGGCACAAGCCTGCTTCAAAATAACGTCGCCCGTTGTATCAACATTGACCTTATTTGCCCCAAGCCCCACAGCACCTGAGGTTACGATAATAATTTCTTTTTCCTGTTTATGAAGTTTTGAGATATCTTCAATAAACGAATAAATGCGAGAGAGCGAAATTGAGCCGTCATCGCCTCTTAAAACGTTCGTTCCGAACTTAAAAACTATTCTTTTTGCTTTTTTAATATCAATCATAAGAAAATTATAGTATTTAATCAGATTTTTGCAAACTGTCACCAAGCATAAATGCAGGGGTAATTTCATTGAAAATTACGGCAGGATTAACTATCGGTTCCTCGGTTTTTAAAGGTTTATAAAAATCTTTTACCAAAAGCATTTTTATTTGCGTTTTTTCAAAGCCACAACCGCAAAGCACGTCCTCAAAGGGTTTTGCACTTGTCATATAATTTCTGTTCAAAACAAAGATATTCCCGTTCGGAACAATTGTTTTAAGATGAGAAATAACAGATTTCAAAATCGGCAAATACTCGTCCTCAAAGGGTTTTGTCACAATTAAATCGACTAAAAAATCTCTCTGATTGACAAAATGATACTCAAGATACGCAAGAATGCTTTTATCTTTATTTTTCAGAATAAAATTTTTAGGATATTTTTTGAAAGGATTTTTTAAAATCGGTGTCTTAAACTCATCAATATCTTGTTCGAGCGAAAATCTGAAATGCGGCAAAATCCCGTCATTAAAGAAACTTGCAACTTTTTTCGCCTCAAAATTACTCAATTTGCAAAAATCAGACCATTTATAATTTGAATTCAAATCAAAATCAGGAGCATGCCAAACAACTTCCCGAGAACACAATCTGAATCCGCATCGTTTTGAGAAAAGTTCCGCCGAAGTTTCATCATTTTCATCAATCAAAACACAAAACGTATCCGCCCCCAAAGCACCGTATTTAGCGACAACATAGCCAATCAACTGTTTTCCCTCATCAAAAGAATTTTTATCAAGAAAAAGTTGCTTAACAAACCATTTGTGCTTATTCCCCTTTGTGACTTCAATCGTTATAAACGCCTTAACATCGTTATTTTCATTAACAACAATGTACGATTCGGGGGATTTGCGAAGTGCAAGCGGCATAAAATCCTGAAAAATGTCCAACAAACCGCCCAAAATCGTTCCGCTGTAAGAAATTTTTTCATCGGGAGAAATCGATGAAACCATCTTTTGAACTTTTTTAAAATGCGAAATGTTAAACCGTCTGATTTTAGCCATTTTTAACCTCTACCACTCTATAATAACATTTTTCTGAAAAATTGTATCTCAAAAGTTAAAAAATTATTAAAAAGGTTTGAGAATAGTTTGTTTTTAACTATAATAATTAAAAAAGGGAAAATTTATGTCAAAACATCATAAAAATCACGAAGAAGAAAAAAAATCATCTAATCCGTTTGCAACAGATGAAACGGAAAATACCGTAAATATTGAAGATACGGAAGAAACTTCAACAGAAGACAAAGAAATTGTTGAAGAAAAAGACGAAAAAACAGAAAAAGAAGCAGAAACACAAGAAAAGAAAGGCATTTTGGGCGGACTTTTCGGAAACAAATCAGAAGAAGAATTAAAGAAAACAAAAGAAGCGTATGAAACGCTTAATAACCAATATTTAAGACTTGCTGCAGATTTTGACAATTACAGAAAAAGACAGGAATCTGAACGTGAAAATCTCATCAAGTTCGGCACGGAACAAGCCTTGAAGAAAATGATTGAACTTGCGGACAATTTTGACCGTGCGGAAAAAGCAATGGAAAAAATTGACGATTGCGAAAAAGCAAAAGAATCTTTCAACATTTTGAACAAACAATTCAGAGATGCACTCACAAAATTAGGCTTGGAACAAATTAAAACAGAGGGCGAAAAATTTGACCCGAACCTCCACGAAGCAGTTATGCAGGTTCCAACGGACGAACACCCCGAAGAAACCGTTATGCAAGAAATGCAAAAAGGCTACAAGTTCGGCGATAAAGTTTTGAGAGCCTCAATGGTGAGTGTAGCGGTAGGTAAGTGAAACAATGGCTGATTACTATGAAATATTAGGGGTGAGTCGTGATGCGGGAAAAGACGAAATTAAATCCGCATTCCGAAAAAAAGCAAGAGAACTCCACCCCGACGTAAACAAAGCACCCGATGCTGAAGAAAAATTCAAAGAATTGGGTAAAGCATACGAAACTCTCTCTGATGACGACAAACGTGCTTTATACGACAGATACGGTGAAGAAGGATTATCAAACGCAGGATATAGCAACGCAGGACCGTTTGAAGGCGGTTTCGGCGGATTGAACGACATTTTTGAAGCCTTTTTTGGCGGCGGATTTTCAAGAAGATATGAAAATCCCGATGCCCCAAGACGTGGCGACGATTTAAGAATAAACATTCAATTAGACTTTAAAGATGCGATTTTCGGAGTTGAAAAAGAACTTCACATAACTCACGAAGAAACTTGCGAAACCTGCAACGGAACAGGCGGAAAAGCAGGAACAAAGCCGACTGTTTGTCAAACTTGCGGCGGAACGGGAAAAGTCCAACAGGTTCAACAAACTCTTCTCGGCAATTTCAGCCAAATTTCAACTTGCCCGAAATGTCACGGAAAAGGTAAAATTTATGCAGAATCTTGCCCCGATTGCCACGGTAACGGCGTAAAAGAAGTTGAAAAGAAAATCAAAGTAAAAATTCCGGCAGGCGTTGACAACGGAACAAAAATCAGAGTTTCAAACGAGGGCGATGCAGGCAAAAACGGCGGACCCGCAGGCGATTTATACGTTGTCATTTTAGTAAAGGAAGATGACTACTTTATCAGAAAAGGTAACGATATTTACACAATTTTAAATATCTCATTCCCGCAAGCAGCCCTTGGTGACAAGGTTTCCATCAAAACACTCGACGGTGAAAAAATAATTACCGTGCCACAAGGAACAGAACATGATAAAATAATAACCATAAAAGGTCAGGGCGTGCCGTTCATCGGGACAAACCGCCGTGGCGATCATCATGTAGTAGTTAAACTTGCTCCGCCAAAATCTATGTCGGACGAGGAAAAACTCCTCTATGAAAAACTTTTTGAACTTTCAAAAGGCAGAAAACCTCAAGAGGGCATTATTGATAAGGTTAAAAGTGCCTTTAGTAAATAATAGGAATAAAAAATGAAAAAGATTTTACCCGCAATACTCGTATCACTTATGCTTTCGGGCGGAATGTCCGCAGAAGCAATAATGTTGCCTCATCAAATGAATATCTACCTGTTTGACAACGCAAGAGATTGCACGGTAAGATTTGACGGTCTTATCAACTTCAAAGACGGTACGACCTATATTCCCGTCTTGCCCGAAGAAATTAAAGACGTTCCGAGGCTCGAAATTGTTTGGACTTACCCGAGCGGAAAAACGTTGAAAGATGAACCTGAAATTATTGTTTTCAATAACGGTTTTTCTCTTTTGAAAGTCTTGAAAGACGGCAACAGAAAGACTTTGACGACATATCAGGATTTGCCCGATGTTATTCAATCAGGTATTTTGCCCCAAGATATGCTCGTTCCGAACGGATTATACGTTTCCGAAAATCTTAAAGGTTTGCTCGGAAACCTCGAAATTCCTGTCGTTGACCGCTCAATAAAAGCAGATAAAAAAGTTGCATCAAATTCAACTACCCCGACAAAAACAGTTGTCGCAAAGAAAAACGGCAAAAAAATCGTCAAAACTCACGTGAAAGTTCTTAAAACCAAAATGCCAAAAGAACTTGACGGCAAAATGTTCCTTGCGACAAATTTTGACTCTCAATACCTGAAAGTCTTTGCTCCCGGACGTCCCGAACCTATTTACGGATTGAAATTGAAAGGTATTTTAAAAGATGTAAAAGTTACACCCGACAAGAGATTTTTGATTGCGGCAGTTTTCGGCAAAAATCAAATTGACGTTGCCGACATCGGAAATGAACAAATCGCAAGAAGCATCGAAATTAACGCTCAACCGTCAGAAGTTGAAGTTAACGATGCAACCAACAAAGCATACATTATGAGTGCAGAAGGTCAATCAATTTTCACAATCGACCTTACGGATATGGCTGTTACGGAGAAAATTTCACTTGACGCAGCACCGTACAGAATGACTTTGTCTGACAACGGCACGCAACTTGCTTATGCCGATAAAAATTCCGACAACATTTACATTATCAAAATTGATGATGATTACAAAAATGTTCCCGTAACAAAAATGGAAAATATCTCAAAATTGCTTATTGACGATGCAAACAGACTCTATGCAATTTCAAGAACGCAAAATAAACTCTTAATAAACGATTTCGACTTGAACAAAATCCACAATGACGGAGAAGAAAACGAAGACAAGGGTGCAATTTTGCAAAGAAAATTGTCAAACGGAACAAAAAAATTCTTAGGCATTCCAACTGACATCAGAGATTACGAACAAGTTGACCAAAGTGTTGACCCCGTAACTGCAACCGTCGAAGAAAGAACCCTCAGAACAGGCAACAAGCCGACAGATATGTTCTTGTACGGCAATAAACTTTTCATTCTTTGCTCAGGTGACAAAGAAATCAACGTTTTAGACACAGATTCCTTGAAATACATGTCAACGATAAAACTTGAAGAATCTTTCCCGAGAAAAATCACGAGAATTGACAACTCAAACCTTGCCCTCGTTACTGACGCAAGCGGCAAAAAATACACGATTATTAATCTCGACACATCAAAAGTCGTCGGAGTTTATCCGCTCGATATGCCGATTAATTCAATCACAATCATTAACAAAATCAATAATATCAATATTTTGGAACAAACATTATAAAATGAGCATAGTTGAAGATACATTAAGAGAATTAGAATCGACTAAAAACGATTTTTGGAATATTTCAAGAGAAACAGGCGATTTTATTGAATTTTTGATAAAAGTGTCAAACGCACAGAATGTCTTGGAACTCGGCACGTCGAACGGCTATTCGGGTTTGAGAATAGCACTTGCATTGAAAGAAACAGGCGGAAAACTCACAACAATTGAATATTGGGAAAAACGCCGCTCCGTTGCAATCGAAAACTTCAAAAAATGCGGTGTCGATGACATTATTACGGCAAAATTAGGTCCCGCTCTGGTTGTAATTGAAAATGAATTGCAAAATGAAATTTTCGATTTTGTATTTATTGATGCAAATAAAGCCCAATATATCAAGGATTTTGAACTCATACACCCGCTTTTAAAAGTCGGAGGGATTATTGTCGCTGACGATATCATCTCTCACGCCGACCCTGTCAAGCCTTTCGTCGAAGAAATTACGCACAGAGATGACTACTCTGCTCAAATCCTTAATCTTCCCGATGGCGTCCTTATTGCAAGGAAAAATAAATGAAATTTTTAGAAAATAAAAAATCAGCGGTTGAAAAAATCAAAAACTATGCAGAAGTACTCGTCTATATTACTCTTGCAACAACGATTTTAGGATATTTTTCAAAGTTCAATTTTTTATTTGATATCTGCTCGCAATTTCGTATGCAATATTTGCTTTTCGGGCTGATTCTACTCGTTTATTGCATAATAAAAAAACGAAAAACCGTGACAGGCTTATTAATAGTATGCATCGTTGTTTTAAATCTTTTTTCGGTTTTAGGAAGTGTCAAAGTCAATGATAATACGAAAAAACAAGGTTTCACAATTGAAGTTGTAAACGTTTTAAGAGAAAATCAAAAATACGATACCGTAAGAAACGAAATTAACGGAAATTCGCCCGATATCGTTGTTATACAAGAACTTGACGACAAATGGAGCGAAGAATTGCAACCCGTCAAAGAAAATTACCCATTCATGTACGAAATCAGTCGTGATGACGGCTTCGGAATTGCACTCTACTCAAAAATTCACATTACCGAAATCAGAAAACTCAATGTCGGAATGTTGGACATTCCCGCAATTTCAGCGTTTTGCGACTATAAGGGTAAAGTTTTTGAAATTATTTGTGTTCACACAACTCCGCCGGTTTGTCAAAAATATTTTAAAAATACTCAAAAAATCACAAATGACCTTGCAAATTACATTGCAGAAAACGGTCATAATGCAATCATAGTCGGGGATTTCAATACAACCTCATATTCATACAACTACAAAAATTTCATTAAAACATCCAAAATGAAAGACCTCAGCAATATTTTTCATCCGACATGGTCAGCATTTTGGTTTTTCCCGTTTAGAATTACGCTTGACCACATTTTCATCACAAAGTCTTTTGCGGTAAGGGATTATGCCGTCGGGAAAAACATCGGAAGCGACCATCTCCCCATTTGGGCAGAAATATCTTTCAAAGAATAGTCAAAATTTGAAGTTTAATGTATAATTCAACTATGAAAAATTTTTGCGACAAAGATGAATTTTCTCTCGAAAAAATAGGAATTGTTTATAATTCAAATTCAAACGGGTACGAAAAAACCGTTCAGGAAATCAAATCGGAACTTGAACGTCACGAATTGAATTATGTCGTGACAAACATTGACAGCCTCGACAGCACCGTAACCCTTGCAATCGTTGCAGGCGGCGACGGAACACTTCTTCGTGCCGCAAGATTTTATGCAAAATTCTACATTCCTGTTTTCGGCATAAACCTCGGAAGATTGGGCTTTTTGGCACAATCTTCCCCAAATGATATCAAAAATTCCATCGAAAAAATTATCAACGGAGAAACAAAATGCGAGGAAAGATTAATGCTTTCTGCTACTCCCGGACGGCTTTCCGCCCTCAATGATATCGTTATCAAAAGTGAAAGTTTTTCAAGAACAGCAAGACTTTTCGTTTCCGTCAACGGCAACACAATTTGCAACTACATGGCAGACGGATTAATCGTTTCGACCCCGACAGGCTCAACCGCATACAACATTTCCGCAGGCGGACCGATTTTGGTTCCGAGATTAAACGCCTTTATCATAGTGCCGATTTGCCCGCATTCATTGAATGCAAGACCTCTCGTTATTCCGTCAAACGAAAAAATTGAAATCATATCTGTTGACAACACGAAAAAACTCAAAATGTCCGCTGACGGACAAACAACTTACACAGTGCCTGAAAATTGCAAAATTACAATCAAAAGACACAAAAATAAAGCACGTTTATTACTTTTGAACGACCAAAGTTTTTACTCGATATTGAAACAAAAACTTTATTGGGGCGTACCGAACAACCGATAATTATCTTGTATAAACCCTTGCAAGTCTTACTCTCAAGCGGCAAATGAGTTCATAGTTAATGGTATTTAAAATATCAGCCCATTCGTTAATCGAAATAAATTCGTCGCCGTCTTGTCCGAGCAAAGTAATTACATCGCCCTCATCAGCGTCAACGCCCGTGATATCAAACATCATCTGATCCATTGTGATATTGCCGATTTGAGGAACTTTTTTGCCGTGCAAAATTCCGAAAATTTTTCCCGACAACCCTCTCGAAATGCCGTCGGCATAACCCAAAGGAACGGTTGCGATTTTGGTTTCTTTCGTCGTCACGTATCTGTGAGAATAACTTACGCCCGAATTGGCATGAGCATTATGAATATTGACGATACGACCTCTCAACGACATTGCGGGAATGAGTTTCGGAGGATTGTCAAAATCAGGAATTAAATCAGGTTGCAAGCCATAAATTCCAATACCTGCCCGAGCCATATTGTAATTAATTTGCGGAAACGTAATCAACGCTGCAGTATTTGCACAGTGCAAAAGCAAACCTGTCGTATCAACATTTTCAAGAACATAATCCCAAATTTTGAGTTGTTCTTTTGTTTTTTCCAAATTTTCAGCACACGCAAAATGTGTAAAAATACCCTTTAATTCAATAAAATCGCACTGTTGAACTTTTTTAATCAACGGAACGGCATCTTCTTTAGAAACACCGATTCTATTCATGCCCGTATCCAATTTGATATGAACTTTAGGTTTTATGCCTGTTTTTTCATAAGTAATTTTGCAAGCATCGATATGTTCCTGCAAAAACAGAGAGAGGCAAATATCGTTCTCGGCAGCCCAATCGAAGGCCCAAACGGGAGCGGCACCCAAAACCAAAATCGGTGCGGTAATTTTATTTTCCCTAAGTTGCATAGCCTCATCAATCGACGCAACTCCGAGCATATAAACTCCCGAAGCAAGCAGTGTAGGCGTAATCATAACGCTTCCGTGACCGTAGGCATCAGCCTTAACAACGGCAAGGATTTTTGCTCCTTCGTGAGCATATTTTTTTAATTCCAAAATATTGTGTTCAATTGCGTCAAGATTAATTTCCACCCACGCATCACGTTTTGTATTCAAATAAGATTGTCTGTTAAGTTTCATACAAAAATGATATACCTTGTTGACAAAAAAAGCAAAAATGTTATCAAATGTGTTAAAATAATAAAGAAACAGGACAAAATTTATGCAAACAAACGAAGAAATCATTAAAGAAATTCAAGAGATAACCAAACAAATGGTTATTGACGATATAGAAGAAAACCCCGACAGTGAGCATGACGGCTTTGATTGCGACTGTTGCGGTCAGTACAAAATGCTTGCAGGTTCGGTCGGTTACGGTCAATACAGACTCTGTAACGATTGCGTATTACTTGCGGAAATTGCTTTCAAATTGGGCAAAATCAAAGACGTAAAAGAACTTATTGATGCAAATGAGGACAATCGCCTCGAGGGCATGTGCGAATTTTTGAAACAGGAAGAGTTAAAGGAAAGAAATTAATTGGCAGAAAAGGAAACATACCTTGAATATAATTTAAAAAACGGAAAACTCATTCGTTGGCCTGACCACTTTTTTCCGTTAACCTTTTATATTGCCCCTTTCCGTTGGTATCGTGGGCAAAACGATGCCGCAAAATATCTCGGACTTGTCCAAAGAGCATTAAGAACTTGGGAACAGGTTTCAAATAATCGCTGTCGTTTTCAAATTGTTTCAAATTTAAACGACTCTCAGGTAAACCTCGAATGGAAACGGGTTGACAGAAAGTCGCTTGGTTATTGCCTTTTCAACTTCGACGAACAGGCAAGATTGTATTCTGCGGAAGTTCAAATCGGGCTTTCTGACGGAATTATTCACGCACAATATATGGACGAAAACGAAGTCTATCACACGATTTTGCACGAAATCGGACACGCCTTGGGATTGGGTCACTCGCCCTATCAAAGCGATATTATGTACACTCCGCACCAATACGGAAACGTCGGACTTTCGCCCCGTGACATAAATTCAATCCGTTGGCTTTATAATCTTCCTCTCGGCACGTCCGTTAACGACCTTAACACAAAATATAACCTCAACGAAAAGGATATCGACGTTGCATTATGGAAAATTATTCATGGCAACGCAACCTCGGAATTTGAGAGGGTCAAAAATTCTATTCCCGCTCCCCCACAAAAAAACCTCATGGACGAGCAATCGAAATTAGGGGAAATAAAGAAATACCAAATTTTGGCACTTCAAAACATTCAAATTTCACAAAACACCCACAACATGCTGAAACAACAACGCATTCAGCAAAATATTCAGGCATTGAAAAATAAACAAAAAAATAAAGAGGATTAATTTGAAACTTTAGTTTGGCGTTGTTTTAATAAGTCCTCAAATTCAGCCATAGCCTCAACTCCGACGATTTGTTCAAGAGCAGCACGTTTTGAGAGGAAATCGAGTTCGATGGATTGTTTTCTCTCAAGAGCAGTTCGATAATAAGCATCGGCAATCATTTCGAGTTCCCGACCCTGATTTTTTGCAAGTTCCAAAAACTGATAACGGTTGACAACATTGACTTTTGCCCTCTCGGCAGCAACGTAAGTTGTCATATAATCAATGTAATAATTAATCAAACGTTTTTGCAAATCATCGACACGTTTCAACAACATAATCATGTCAGCATCGGTAACTTTTGTGTATTTGTAGTTTAATTCCTTGTCATCAGTCGAGAGCGAATTAATCAACGCACCGCTCATAATCGCCGATGTAGCGGCAACAGGGTTAAGAAATCCTGCACCCGCCATTGACGAAAAACCTGCCAACGGTCGAACAACTTTTTTGATAATTGTTTCATCAGGCTTGTCAGCATCGGGATTTGAAAGTTTGTAGATAGTAAATTTAACCGTTTCCGATTTTGATGCAGCACCTGCCCAAAGCACCGAAATATCAGCAACCATCGTATCTCTGTCAATATCGATTGTTTTGCTTAACTCTTTAGAAAGTTCTTTTAATGTGGAATCGGCATAAGACTTGCTTTTCGTAATCTCTCGTGCGTATTTTGCACGCTGCGACTCATAGGTTTCAATCTTTTTGACCTTATATTCCAACTCGGGGGAGGAACTCGTACCAAGCCTGTAAGCAGGACTTTTCGGAGCCATAACGTCCATAATTGTTTCAGCAGCAAACGTCGGAGCGGACAATAAAGATATTAAAAATAAAATTTTAAAAAATTTATTGAACATTCTTCATCGACTCCGGATTAATTATGGTATTTTTAAATGCAAATTGGGTCAAATTAAGTTTCTCGACAGTCTTTGCACCCGCAAGTCTTTCGAGTTCAAGATAATATTTTTTCGCCTCTTGTTCCTCGTAATACTCGTTCAAAAGCATATCTTCATACAATGCTGAAGAAATAATCAACTCAAGGCTGTCACGACTTTTCAGAGCCTCAGAATAATTTTTGTTGTACAAAATAATTCTTGAGCGTGTGTCTTTTAATTTGTTCAAAGCACCCTTGTAACCGTAATATGCAGAAATGATGGTGTCTTGAAGCCCCTCAATCGTTCCCGCAAGTTCAATCAATTCCGTGTCGGAAATCATTTCACGTTGAGGCATAGAATTTTTGTTGAGAAAATTATTAATCAATTTTCCCGTAGCAAAAGACGCCGTTTGAACGGTAGAATCCGTCCCCGCAAGTGCAGGCAAAAATGATGCCCCGTAAACAACTGCCGACAATGTTTTTGCGGCAATGGAAGAATGCAATCTTCTTTGACCCTCGGGAGTATTTAATTTTTGCATAGTGAATTTAATCAACTTGTTTCCGTCAACAGTCGCCTGCCAAAGCATTTCAATGTCTTCAATTTCGCTCTCCTGCTGCATTGAAACAAGTTCTGTAAACTGTTCTTTTTTGTTTATGACCATTTGCTTGGTCTGTTTTTTTTCAACAGGGTGCAAATTCAACGTCTGCTTTTGAATTACAGGCAGCATAATTTCCTCTTCGGCAAAAACAATTCCCGAAGACAGTGCAAAAATTAACAATGTGCCTAATAATTTCTTCATCTATATAATTTTATCTCACTTTCTTTGTTATTTACAAATTTTTCTCATCGTCAAGAAAAAAAACTTAATATCTTTTAAAATAAATATGTTAACGGTATAATCAAAAAATCAAGGAGAAAAGCATGAACACAATTAATACCGTAAAATTAAGAGATTTTGAAATCGGCGGAGATAAACTTACTATCTTGGCAGGACCTTGTGCAATGGAAAGCAAAGATATTTTATTCTCGGCTGCTGAAGCATTGAAAAAAATTACAGATGAAATTGGCGTAAATTTTGTCTTCAAATGCTCTTACGACAAAGCAAACCGTACGTCTTTGACATCATACAGAGGTCTTGGAATTGAAAAAGGTTTGGAACTTTTGGCAGCAGCAAAAAAAGCATTCGACGTCCCGATTGTAACAGATATTCACTCTGTCGAACAAGCACCTTTGGCAGCAGAAGTCGCTGATATTATTCAAATTCCGGCATTTTTGTGCAGACAAACCGACCTTCTCGTTGCAGCTGCGAAAACAGGCAAAATCGTTAATATCAAAAAAGGTCAATTCCTCTCTCCGTATCAAATGAAATCAATCGCAAAAAAAGTTTCTGATAGCGGGAACTCAGACATCGTAATTACTGATAGAGGCGTTTCTTTCGGCTACAATAACCTTGTTTCGGATATGAGAACCGTTCCGATTGTACACGAATTGGGATATCCGTTAATTTTCGACGCAACACACAGTGTTCAACTCCCCGGCGGTGGCGGAACCTATACATCAGGCGAAAGAAAATTTGTTTCGACCCTCGCAAAATCAGCAACAGCAGCAGGTGCCGACGGCTTGTTCTTTGAAGTTCACCCGAACCCCGACGAAGCACTCTGCGACGGTCCGAACCAAATTAACTTTGAAATGGCTAAAAATTTAATCAGAATTTGTAACGATATTTTTAATTTAATAAGAAATAAATAATATTTATAAATAATAATAATTTTTGTTACAAAAAAATTAGTCCGAGATAATGATTTTTTCAATCTCTCGGTTTTTTCTCATTCAAACGATTTTGGATTTACCGTCATAGAAAGGAGTGTAACGACGAAGTAACAAATGGGTTACTCTCATTTATCAAAATGTAGGGGCGACTTCAGGCGACCAAGACAGTTCTTCATTCCCTGTTCTTGCGAACAGAGCATCAGCGAAGTGCAACAATCCGGTGTTTAATCATTTATCAGATAAATCCGTTTTAGTGGATTGCCACGTCCTCACTACGTTCGTCCTCGCAATGACAGTAAATGAATAAAATCATACGGTTTCCGTCATTCTGAGGTCTTGCAAAGACCGAAGAATCTGTGGAACGACAAATAAAACAGATACTTCGGCTTCGCCTCAGTATGACGGTCATTTTTTAAAGTTTAGCATTTTCTGTCATTGCGAACAAAGTGAAACAATCCATTGTTTACTCATTTATTGAAATCTTAAATAAATATTCATGTTACCCAACATTTCTCCTTAAAATTTCCCCAAAAAACACATCATCATTAATATTCTAATTATTTTATATAAATTGTTTTTTTACATGTTTTTATTACCATCAATCCATGAAAACCATGATTTGACATGATTTTCAGCATGTTAAGTTTTGTAAATATAAATATATACAAAAAAGCAATTTTTTTTCCAAAAATGTTTTTATTTATGTGTAAAGAGAAAAATAGATAGAGATTACAAATCAGGTACTTTAGAGAAGAGGAGAAAAAAGATGGGTTACGCATTATTTACAGCAAGGAAGTTATCACTTCAGGCTAGGGTCAACAACTTAAACGCTCAATTGATGAGCATTTCGAACCAACAAGATGCATTGACTAACCAAATTACAGGAAAGCAAACTGCAGCAAACTTGAGAACTGCAAACGCAAGTGCTAACGCTTACAGCATCTTTGCAAACAGCAGTCAATCTGCAAGTGACAGTGCAACTTTGCAAAACACTTTGGCTCAAAACGAATTGGCAAACACCTTGTCAAACACTGAAATCCAAGGTCTTCAAGCAAAAGTTAACGCTTTGGATACAGCAAGAGAATCTTTAGAAACTCAATTAACCGCTGCTTCTAACGAATTGCAAGCCGTTGAAAAGGCTGAAGAATCAGCAATCAAGAGTGCAACTCCTAAATACGTTGCATAACAACTCACAACATCTGAGTTCTCTCTCTAAACCGAATTTGTAAACAAACTATTTTCTCTCTATCTCTCTCTAATTAAAGTACTGGCTCCACTCGGAGCCTTTTTTTTTTGCGAACATCCTTTAAATTTTAGCATTTGTTGTCATATTGAGGGGCTTGCCCCCGAAATATCTGTTTTAATCATCATTACACAGATTCTTCGGACTTCGTCCTCAGTATGACTAAATTGAGTAAAACTTTGCAGAAACTGTCATTACGAGGAACGAAGTGACGAAGTAATCCAGTATTCGGGGATTTATTGGATAAATGCATAAATCAACCCCGCATTAACGTAGGGACGTAGTTTTGGTTGACGAAACAACTTCAAAGCGGCTACTGTTTGAGCGTAGCGAGTTTAGCCGCTCAAGTTGAGTTTACAAAACAAGTCTCGCAGTTGCAGCGGGCGGTTTTGCGGTACTTTTGCCGCCAAAAGTACCTAAAGAAAAAATTTTTTATAAATCATCAAAAAAATATAATGCATTGGTCGGCTAAAGCCAACCCTACGTTTTTGATGAATGAGTAAAACAGATACTTCGCCTAAAGGCTCAGTATGACGATGAATGTACAAAATTTATAATAAAAGAGTAAACAATAGATTGCCACGTCCTCACTGTGTTCGTCCTCGCAATGACGATTACTTATTAAATTTCAACGTTCTGCGTCATATTGAGGGGCTTGCCCCGAAATATCTGTTTCCCTCTGCATTAACAGATTCTTCGCCTTGTTTATCACTTTGCTCGCATTAAATGTGTCTGCGGATTGTCGATGTCAAAGACTTTGTCTTTTCATCGCCAAGCCCTCGCACTCTGCTCGCTTGTTCATTATTATCTGTTAAATTCTAAATGCCTTTTTGTAATAAATTATCAGACCCACAATGCCGATAATCAAGTTAGGCAGCCAAGCCGCCAAAATCGGTATTAACACGCCTGATTGACCGAATGAAATCGAAAACGCTCTTATCAAATAAAAGAAAAATATAATTAAGATACTAAACAAAAAACCTCTGTTATATCTTACTCTTGGAGGGGTAATTGCAAGCGGTACGCCCAAAAGTACCAAGACAATGCTCGTCATCGGGAAAGCAGTTTTATCCCAAAGACTGATTATGCTTTCTCGTCTGTCTTCCTCGGAAAGTTCATGCCCGTTAATTGATTTCAAATTGTCGGTTTTGACCATTTTCAAAAGTTCAAAGAAATTATGAGTTTGACCTTGGTCGCCCGAGAGAAGTGATTTTTTGATTTCCGAGCCAAAATCAACTGTCGTTTCTTCAAACCAAGAGGTACTTAAATTTTTTCCTTTTGTTGAAATAGTATAGGCTGACGCATCTTTGAAAAGCCAGCCTTTTTCAACTGCAGAGCCTTTTTTTGCCTGAACAATCTGTATTGTTTTCGGGGTTGAAACATCTAAAATTGAAACATTTTTAAACTCGCCGTCCTCGCAATTTTCAACGTAAAACATACGTTTCAATTGAATACCGTTTTGAAGTTCTTTTAGGGTAAAATTCTTTTTGCCGTTAGGAACGTGACGTTGCGTAATTGCCCACATAGCAAGGTATCTCGACTGTTGGGTCGTGACAGGAACGATTGTTTCGTTGATGAAAAACGTTACCAATGTCGCAACTGTTGCAAATATGAAAATCGGTCTTGCAATTCTGCTTACGCTGACACCGCAGGCACGGAGCACGGTAAGTTCTGAGGCAAGGCACATTCTGTTAACTGTCATAACGGTTGCGAACAAAACACTGATTGGGATTGAAAGAACCACGATAGCCGGCAAGTTTAGCAAAATCAACATAAAAGCGACTTTGACGGGCATACCGTAGGTTGAAATTTGTTTAATCAATGTTGTAAAAGTATCTGACGCAAAGATAATCGAAGTAAACACCAAAATCCCAAAGATGAAAATCTCGGAAATCTGACGTAACACATACTTATCCAAAATCGACAGTTTAAAAAATTTCATGCTTTAATTTTACCTCAAAAATAAAATTATTCTTTGAACTCATTAATTTTTTTGTTAAGTTCCGTTAATGTTTGAGATGTTTCTTTTTTACCCGACATAATCTCCGCAAGAGCGGTGTTTGTTAACAAAATAATATTCTTTTTGTTTCTTGAATTTTTTACGCCTTCGCCGATATTTTGGATTTGTTCAGCACTGATTTTTCTTGCAAGTTCCTCTTTTGTTGAAGATTTTTTGAAGTAATTATCTGCCAAAGCCTCATTATTTACGGGCAAAACGGAGGTTAACTTCGCCAATTCGAGCTGGTTGTTTTTATTTGTCAAAAACAGTGCAAATTTTAAGGCACCGTCTTTATGTTTTGCTTTTGAGGGAATAATCAAATTCATCAGAGAAAAATCATATTTTCCCGTATTTCCGACGATTTGCGGAACCAAATCTGTGTTTTTGTATATTGTCGGTGCATTTTCTTTTACAATATTCAAAAAGTTTGCTCCTGCCTGCAAAAACACAATTTGTCCCGACATATATTTTTCAAGTGCCTCTCTGTGGCTCTGCGTAAGGCTTTCTTTAGGAATTAAATTATTTTGATAAAGGTTTCTGTATCTTTCAAAAATCGAATAAGCCTGCTCGGAATCTATTCCGTTATTGGGCGTAATTCCGTATTTATTAAGGATTTTCAAAAACGTATCATTCTCATTAACCGTCGGCATTTCGACGAAGTATCCCGTTGAATTTTTAACATTTTCGGCAAGCAAAAACATATCTTCGTAAGTCTTCGGATATTTTGTGATTCCTGATTTTTTTGCCAAATCAGAATTTACAAAAGTTATTGCAGATGTGAGATAAAAAGGAATTGCGAAAAATTTTCCGTTGTACGAAAGAGAAGGGTACATTGCTTGCGGATATTGGGTCATGCACTCTTTCGGAATTTCAAAAAGAGCATTTTTTTGAGCCGCCATTGCCGAAAAATCGGGGGTTAAATTAATCAAATCAGGCGGATTATCTGTCAATAATGCTGCAAGAGTTCGTTTTTCGCCCTCAGAATACGGAACATCAACCCATTTGATTTTTACATTCGGATTATCTTTTTCAAATTCATCAATAATTCCGTTGATATACTTGTCGAAAGTGCCTAATTGCAACGTCCAAAAGACGAGTTCATCGTTTTTTTTCGTTTGGGATTTAAACCCGAAAAACGAAATAATTACCAAAAATATAACGATTGCTGAAATTATTTTTTTCATTTTGCTACACTTTGTCATGTATATATTATAATGTTATTATACAGGAAATTTTGCGAATGGATTTATTTGATAATTTAAAAGAATGTAATAAACAGGTGCCGCTTGCGGAAATTTTACGTCCGAAGACGCTCGATGAATATTTGGGGCAAACTAACGTTATGTCCGAAAATTCGGCACTTTTCGGTTTGTTAAATTCAGGTCGTCTTTTTTCTGTATTGTTTTGGGGACCTCCGGGGTGCGGAAAAACTACCCTTGCAAGATTATTGGCTGACAAAGTTAATGCTGATTTTATCGAACTTTCTGCCGTTACATCAGGGGTAAAAGATATCAAAGATGTTGTCACAAAGGCTAATGAGAACTTGCTTTGCGGCAAAAAAACCATTTTGTTTTTAGATGAAATTCACAGATATTCAAAAACTCAACAAGATGCACTTCTTCCTCACGTTGAAAACGGAACGTTTTATCTTATGGGTTCGACTACGGAAAACCCGTCATTTCAGGTCATTCCTGCTCTTTTGTCACGAGTTCGGGTAATGAGATTGTCCGCTCTTGATGACGAAAATATCGAAAGCATTATCGCAAAAGGCTTTCACTATCTAAAGGAAAATTATTCCGATGCGAAAGTTCAACGTGACATTATCGAAATGATAATTAATTTTGCCCGTGGAGATGCAAGAGCGGCTTTGAATTTGGTCGAAGATTTGTTTTTTGCTTCTGATATCAAGGACGGTGTTCGGATTTTGACGGCAAAAAGGCTCGAGGAACTTGCACAAACGACTTTGATAAAATATTCTCAAAACGACCATTATGATATGGCTTCGGCTTTTCAAAAAAGCCTTCGAGGCTCTGACAGAGATGCTGCGATTTATTGGCTTGCTAAAATGATAACGGCAGGCGAGGACCCGAGATTTATTGCGAGAAGATTGATTGTTTGTGCGGCGGAAGATGTAGGAAATGCTGACCCCAACGCACTTACGGTTGCTATGAATGCCCACAGAGCGGCTGAACTTTTGGGAATGCCCGAGGCAAGGATTCCGCTTGCTCAAGCGGTTGAATATGTTGCGACGGCACCGAAATCGAACAGAGCAATTTGTGCAATTGACGAGGCGATTGCTGATATTATGTCGGGAAAAAATTATCCTCCTCCGATTCACTTGAGAGATGCTCATTATAAAGATGCCTCAAAATACGGATTTGGCAAGGGTTACGTCTATACTCACGACAATCCCGATTACAAACAACAATTTATGCCTGATGAATTAAAAGACAAAAAATATTTCAAAGAATAATTCTTATGTAAACATATTTTAATGTTAATTTATACGCAGTTTACAACCATCGAAATTGCCTTTATAATTAAAAAATATGTATTAGAGGAGTTTTCTGATGGTTGTGAAGAATTTGGCTAAATTGTCTTCTTGTGCCGTATTGTGTTTTTTGCTCGGAATTACACCTGTCGGTGCGGCGGATATTGAGTCTTGGGATAATTTAAAGGAAGAAGCGGAAAATGCGGCTGACGGCTCGACAGTAACCGTAACGAAAGATATTACTGCAACAGGCAGTTCAATTGGCTTGCTTCAAAAAGTTTTGACACTCGATTTTGACGGACATACGGTTACGGGTGGAAAATACGGTGATGAACCGCCGTTATTATTTGCAGCGAATGGTTCATCAGAAACAAAAGTTGCCGTGAGAAATGCTGTATTTAAAAATTTCACAGTTGGAGAAGAAGGGGTAATTTATAGTAGCAACCCACACCTTGAAGTAATTGACGTTTCGTTGTTAAACAACAAAGGCTCAGGCGAAGGTGTCGCAATCAAAAACAGTGCCTACAACAAATTATTCATCACCGCACAAAATTCAAATGTCGAAATATCAAACAACAACTCGACAGGACAAGAAGGCGGAACGGGCTATGGAGTTTTTTCAAGCAGTTCAATTACGCTCAACGCCTATGAAGGCAAAAACCTTACAATCACTGACGATATAAAGATTGACAATTCATTTGACAGCGATATTTATATCAACAATACCTTCAAAAGTGGCTGCGATTTGAACGGAAAAGTCACATTAGGAGGCAAACTCGACCTTGCAAGCAGCAGTGCCTTCATCTCTATCGGAGCAAAAACAGGATATAAAAACGGAACGTTAGCACTTACCCCAAATGCCGCAAGATTGAACACATTACGTTTAAGCGTAGGCGGTGAAGCAACTCTTGACTTGCAAAACTACAACATCGATTCGATTGTAATGGGTGCATTGAAGGGTGAAACCGATGCTCCATTGCACTTAAAATTAGAATATAATGCCGCAACAGGAAAAATGGACTGTTTGGATTTTTCAAGCGTATCTATTGCCGGCACGCCATATTTAATTGTGGATGAAATCAACATTCTTGAGGACGGTGACATTGCAAACACGGCATACTTGAAAAATGCAAACGGATATTTGGTTGAAGTTGCACAAGACGTAATTTCAACAAAACACGGAGATAAGACTTATATATTTACTCCTGATGCAGCGACAAAAGGCTCATACATTGTTTCAAAAGCAAAAAACGTAACTGATTTGCCGTTTTATATCCAAAGTACCCTCTTAAACGACAAGTCAATCGCAATTACGAGTGATGTTACATTGACAGAGGATTTAGGAACATTTGCGGGTACTGACAGAGATACAACCATTTTCGGCAACGGATATACAATTAACGCAAACGGACACGGCGGTGTTACGGTCGGTGACACAACAGGGCAAAAGTTTGGGTTTAACAAAGTTACTTTAAAAGATTTTAATACTTCAACAGTTATTGATAACAGAGGCGACGGCGTTGTCAGCCTTACCTCTGTTACGCTTGATAATTCAAACATTACAAACAACAATGTGTTGGAATTGTACGGAAACAATGAATTCAAAAAAGGTTTTATCGACGGAACGACGGGAAATTTTAACGTAAAATCAGGAACGACTGACATTGGGAACGATTTTACAGTTGACAGCCAAAATATTACCTTTGACAAAAACACTGTCATCAATAACAAAGGTTCAATCACATCAACAGACAAATTTTCAGTACAAGATGGTGTTGTCATTAACAACGACGGAATAATTAATGCTGACCTTTTCAATTTAGGAACGACAGGTACAGGCGTTCCATCGGCTGTATTAAATAACTCAGGAACAATAACAGCTACTAACCAATTCAATCTTAACAAGGGTGACCTTTATAACAAAGTCGGCGGAAAAATTATCCTCTCTCATATGCAGGATTTGATTAGTTGTTCATCAAACGTTGTAAATGACGGGACTATTGAAATGGTAAGTCCGTCAAAAATTTATAATGTCGGTAATTCAACAACATTTTTGAATGGCGAAACAGGGTTACTTAAAGGCAATGTTGACAACTCCGGAGTTTTAAACAACTACGGAAAAATTGAGGGAAACATAACAAACGGCATCTCTTACGGACCGACAGAATATTATGGGGGAACGTTAACCTCAAATCTTGACAACATCACGGGAAAAATCGATACATTTACAGATTCGTCAGTGTTTAACGTCACTGCCGGAACTATCGCAAGTGTCGATAAAATTTCCGGCAGCGGCAAAGTAAATATTGTCGGCTATGTTACTTTAAACGAACTTCTCAATCAATGCGGCCCGACGACTGTTGAGAGTAGCGGAAAATTAATTATTAACTACGGCAGCACAAATATCGACAAAATTTTTGCGGAAAACGGAACTCTCACTTTTGCAAACAATTCAACTCTCGATATTCAAGACAAAAAAGTCGATTTGAGAAGTAATGATAAAGTTTCCATCGTCGCCCCAAATCTCAATTTGAACGTCAAAGAGGGCGGAAGTATTGATTTCAATGACACAAAATTTAATTGTCAAGGCGTAAGTATCAATAAGTTAACTTTAGATACCAATGGTGCAAGTTGGCAGGTAAATGACGCACAAAAAAGTAATTTCGCACTCTCTGATAACCTTGAACTAATCAAAGGTTCAGGAGCAATGAATACAAACTACGTTTCTTACGATAAATCAACAGGACAAATCAATGCAAAATCTGCAATGACACTTGAAGGAGTTTTGGAGAAAATTCAAGCGGCACAAGGAAATTCGCATTTTTATGAAATGACTCAAGACGAAAGTGTTTTTTCTTCATACGAAATTCTTGACAAATCAAAACTTGTTGTCGAAGGCAAAAACAATGTGGTAACGAGATTAAATACAAAAATTTCAGGCGATGCAGGAACAAAATTAGTTCTTAATAACACCAATTTGACCAAAACAAAACTCAAAGTAGAACAAAGTGCAGAACTAGTTATTAGCAATACATCTGGACAAGAAATCCTTATCAAAGAGGGAAGCGAAATAAGATCAGTTGGTGGAAAGACAACATTTACGGGCAATTCTGATATTAATTTTACAGGAATGTTTATCGGCTCAAGAGGCACAACTGGTGTCGTTAATATGGAAAATGCAACCCTTACGAGAAATAACTACGACCTTGGAATTAATTGGTCATTGAAAAACGGTACGTTAAAATACACTAACGATACATACTTAGCCCATAATGGAAACTCAATTAACTTTTTAGGCGGTACATTAGACCTCAGAAACGGTGCTGCCAATTACATTCCATTAAACTCATTGTCAATTGAAAATACATCAAAAATTTATCTTGATGCTGACCTTGCAAAGGGAAAGATGGACAATTTCTTGCTCATTACAAATCCTGTAAGTGTTTCAGGAGTTGAAAAACTTCAAGTTGCAGGTATAAACCTCTTGTCTGACGGTGCGAATGACACCACAGTAATCTCGTTCGTTCAAGACTCCTCAATTATGGACGCTATCGAATTTACTGGCGAGCAAGGTATCTGCTATTCACCAATTTATAAATATTTCGTTGACTATGATGAAACGCAAGGTAATTTTGAATTTGCGAAAATAAATTCAAGTGGCTCAGGTGGCGGTGGAAATCCGAGTGATGCCTTTAACCCATCTGTATTGGTTGCACCAGTATCACAATTAGTGGCGGCATATACGGCAGAAACGCAAGTATTTGACACAGTTTTCGGCAACATGGATATGCTTATGTCTATTCCGAAAGAACAGCGTCAGGCAATGAAATACGGCAATAAATCAGCTGCTTCCGACGGAACGATGACGTTTTCGCCCAATCAAATGCCCGAAGAATACAAGGGTGTTTGGTTTAAACCCTATTCCGCTTTTGAATCAATACAAATCGACAACGGACCGAGCGTCAGCAACGTAATGTACGGCACGATTGTGGGCGGTGATACAGGAATTATCGAACATAAACGAGGCTGGGACGGAATGTATTCGGCATATATCGGATATAATGGTTCGCACCAAAATTATAACGATGTTGGCATTTACCAAAACGGCGGGCTTTTGGGCTTGAGCGGGGTTTGGTATAAGGATAATTTCTTTACAGGCTTGACGGCGAATGTCGGCGGAGCAGCAGGCAATGCCAAAAATATGTACGGGAATGAAGATTTTGCAATGCTTTACACAGGTATTGCAAGCAAATCAGGCTATAATTGGGAACTTGCAAACGGAAAATTCGTCATTCAACCGAGTTACATGATGTCCTACACTCTTGTTGATATGTTTAACTATACAAATGCAGCAGGGGTGAAAATTAACACAAATCCGCTCAATACAATCCAAATCGCTCCGGGAATTAAATTTATAGGAAACCTCAAAAACGGTTGGCAGCCTTACATTGGCGTTCAAATGGTTTGGAATGTTATGAACCGCACGAAAATTAAAGCAAATGATGTCAGTTTGCCTGAAATGAGCATTGACCCCTATGTTCAATACGGAATCGGCGTTCAAAAGAAAATCGGCGATAAATTTACGGGCTACGGTGAAGCAATGCTCCGTGGCGGCGGAAGAAACGGCGTTTCTCTCAATTTCGGATTCAGATGGGCATTGGGAAAAGACAAATAATTCATAAAATAAACCCCGAAAATTCGGGGTTATTTTTTTGTGTTTTTATTTATCAATTGGTCGACTAAAGTCAACCCTACATATTTAATAAATGAGTAAACAATGGATTGCCACGAAAATCTGACGATTTTCTCGCAATGACAAGTAATGCTTAACTTAAAACAGTAACTGTCATTCTGAGGGATTTATCCCGAAGAATCGGTTTTCTGTGTCATTGCGAGTGTAATGAAACAATCCACTGTTTAATCTTGCATGGGATAAATGCATAAATTTTACAACAGCAAAAGCATAAAATTTATTACGAAAGTTTCATATATTGAACGCCTGTAATATAGCCTTCAAAATCTGCTCTGTTAACCGTAACTTTTTTATCAGAATCCCAAGGATTTACAATTGTTATTGTATCGTCAGTAACGGCACTGATTGTGATTGCGTGACCACCGACAGAATTTGTTGTAAGGTCAATTTTTTTATCCGCATCATCACCGACACCATTGAATGTAATACATCTGTCGTTTGTGCCTGCACCTGTAAATGTAAATCTTTCAACACCTGCGGGAGTGTTTCCGTCAACTTTTTTATAGTATCCGCTCGAATCTTTATAATATCCGCCGTTCGGGTCTGACGTGTAGCCGTTATCAGCGTAAACGCTTGCATAAGCGACAAACGGTTCATTTGTGTTGTTCATCTTGTCGATTTCGCTGTGAACTTTGTCCCCGCTCGCATATTCAGCGTGCTCACCTGTCAAAAGGAACATAACTTGGGACATGTTTCCGCTCGTGAGTGTGCTTTTGCCCGCATTGTAATTTGCTTCGCTCGTCGATTGTAAAACGTAAGCGGGCCATTCGGGTTTAGACGGAATTTCTCCGTGATAAGCCTCATCACGGAATTTTTCGTAAGCCATTTCAATTAACAATACATCGTCGTCACCCTCTGAGTAACGACCCATGCCCGAGCCCACAATACTTCCGTCGGTAGAGCCGATTGTGGCAGCATCTGCTTTGTCAATATCTTCTTTGTTGAATGTGTAGGAACGCTCAATTCCGGGGAAGTTGACCGTATATGTTCCGTCACTGTTTTCGTTGATTGTATTTCTGATAATTTCTTGTCCTTGCGATGTTTCAGACAATGATTTTAAAGTTGCCAATAAATAGCAATCGCCCGTTCCCTGTTGTTGCACCCTTTCATCAAACTGTCCGTTAATATTGACGTCTTCGACACCATTTTCTTCATCAAGTGCATCAAGAACAAGGTTCATGACAACATCTTCAGAAATTACACCGTCCAATTCACTTTCGGTTATTGTTCCGATGGAATTTGTATTTTGCGTAATTTCTTTTTGCATTACGCCGTTTGAATCTGTGTAAGAATTCACAAGATTTTCGGCAACTTTATTGGTGTTTCCGTCAAAAATACTCGCATTTTTAAGAGTCGAAGTGTTTTTTGCCGCTTCACTCAATTGCGATTTATCAATTTTGATTTTATTTGTTAAATTACCAAATTGAATTGACATGATTCACCTACATCGTACTTTTAGGTTATCGGCAATTTTAACAATTACTTTAGCAAGTTCAGAAGAATGTATATTTCTTGTTACATTTTAAAAAATTAGTTTACGGCAACCATTCTTTCGATTGCTTTTCTTGCTTTTGCGGCAATTTCTTCATCGACAAAAACTTCATTTTCTTCTGTTTCAAGAACTCTTAAAACATCTTCTAATGTATTTAGTTTCATGTTCGGGCAAACTGCTCGCTTGCTGACAAGGTAGAAATTCTTTTCGGGATAATCTCTCGTAAGTCTGTCAACAACGCCTTTTTCGGTTACAATAATAAATTCTTTTGCATCGGATTCTTTTGCATACTTCATAATGCCTGTTGTCGAACCGATATAATCCGCAAATGCAGTGACCGCTTGGTGGCATTCGGGGTGAACAAGAACTTTCGCTTCGGGGTGTTCAGCCTTTGCCTTTTCAACATCTTCAACCAAAATACCCAAGTGTGTCGGGCAATATCCGGGGTATGTAATAACTTCAACATCGGGAAGTTGATTTCCGACATAAGTTCCTAAATATTTATCGGGTGCAAAAAGAACTTTCGGCACATTCATTGATTTAACAACGTGAACGGCATTTGCACTTGTGCAGCAAATATCCGCCTCTGCCTTAACTTCCGCAGAAGAATTTACATAACAAACAACAGGAACATTCGGATACATTTCCTTAAATTCTTTTATTTGTTTTAAATCAACCATGTCTGCCATTCTGCAACCTGATTCAATGTTCGGTAACAAAACTTTTTTATCGGGAGATAAAATTTTAGCGGTTTCAGCCATAAAATACACACCGCCGAAAACAATAATTTTCGCATCGGTTTGTGCAGCCAATCTGCTTAATTGCAGTGAATCACCCACAAAATCCGCAATTAAATCAATCTCGGCATTTTGATAACAATGACCCAAAATTACCGCATTCTTCTCTTTCTTTAATTTATTAATTATTTCGGCTAAATGATGTATATTTCTCATAATTTTATCTCAATTCTTAATCAATATGATTTTACTTTAAAAATTTCATAATGAAAAATTTATGTTAACAATTGTTAAGGAAAACATGCAAAACCCTAAAGTTACATGCATTTCCGCCGATAATAAAAGTGTAGGTAAGTGAAATTGAAAGATTAAAACGATGACAAATTTAAACTTTAACAGTTATTTATTAAAGAAAATTGCCCTTGAAGGTTCATCTTTCGGTGTTTTGACTCCTAACAAGTATGATCAATATCAAAACGTTTCGACGTTCAATTCTGCAACGCTTGAAGATTTGAAAAATATTGATATTGAAAAATTATTAAAATCAGACGATGCACTTGATGCAGTTGATGGAAATGCAACTTCCGATCAAAAAGCATTGGCTGAAATGGTAAAAGCATTTTTAGAAGTTGATGGTGTTCAAAAAGCAGCAGATGCTGATGGTAACGGTGAATTAGATGCAACAGAAGCACTTGAATTCTTGAAATCATCAATGGCATTCGATGGTGATTTGACATCATTAACAATGGACGATTTGGATAAAGTTGTTCAATCATTGAAGATTGATTTGAACGATGTTATTAACGATGCAATCAATGAATCACTCGGTCTTGATGATGAAGTTGAAAAAGGCAAATTGGAACAAACTAACAGTGCTAACGGTGCAGGCTCAACAGGTTCAGCAGGCGGCGGAAGTTACTCATCAGGCGGTGTAGGTTCTTCTTCAGGATCAACAAGCAAAACTGCTCAAAAATCAACTGAAGAAACAGTTGCTGAAATTGAACAAAAAATTCAAGAAAAAGAAGGCGAAATAACAACTGCCGAAGAAGAAGCAGATGCTCAAATCCAAGAACAGGAAGACGCTAAGAAAAAAGCGATGGAGCAAGCAGGTGTTTCTGAAAAAGAATACCAAGCATACAAAGAAAAAGAAGAAAAAATTGAAGCAAGCATAAAAGAAACCGATAAGGAAATTGATGAACACAACAAAACAATTTCTGACAATGAAGCAACAATTGCATCAAACAACAACTACATCGGTTCAATTGAAAGCGAAATTTCAAACAATGAAACTGCATTGGGTGCAGTAACAGGAGATGATGATTCTGCTGCTTCCAAAAAAGCAAGCATTCAAGAAAAAATAACAAACCTTAAAGAAAAGAAAGCGTCTATCGAAGAAGAAAACAAAAAACTTGAAGATAAGAACGCTCAAGAAAAACAAGCAATCCAAACAGCAGAAACTAAAAAGCAACAACTCGAAACTCAAAAACAAGAACTTTTGAGCAAGACATTGCAAGATTCTGAAGGATTTGCAAAGGGCATTCAATCATCAGAAGCAGTTGGAAAGATTAAAGAACAAATTGCAACTTATGATACTAAGATTGCTGAAATCAGAAGCCAAAAGCAAGAAAAAGTTGCAGGTTTGAGAAGTGAAATTCAAGAATTGAATACACAACTTCAAGATGCAAAACAAAAAGAAGACCGTGACGGATTCTTGAAAGAAAACTCATTCCTCGCAGGCGAAGACGTACTTGAACTTGCAAAACAATTTGAAGGCAAAACTCAAGATGAAATGCGTGAAATTATGCGTCAGGCAGGTTATCAATTTGATAACGGAGCATGGTGTGCAGACTTCGTAAGTTTCATCGCAAGCCAAACAATCGGTGAAGAAAATCTCCCTGATTGGTATAAAAATTGTAACAGAGCATATTGCCCCGACATTCAAAATAATGCAAAAGCAAACGGAGCATTTGTCGGTGAAGACCAAGCACAACCCGGTGATGCAGTATTGTTTGACTGGGACGGTGACGGCAGTGCAGACCACATCGGTTATGTTACTAAGGTTAATGGCGACGGCACTGTTGAAACTATTGAAGGTAACACTTCAGGTAACAACGCAGGTAGCCAAGTTGCTTCAAAATCAAGAAACAGAAGTAACATTCTTGGTTATGTAAAATTAACATAAGTTATGTAAGAAATTGAAATTAAAGAGATTGTTTCGGAAACGTTACAATCTCTTTTTTTTGTTAAAGTTTTTAAAAATTCTGCCGACATGCATGATGAAAGGTGTAAGTGTAAAATGGCTAATTCAAATATATCGAATTACTTGATGAAACGTTTGCAAAACGTTAACAATACAAACAGCCAAAATGTTAGTTTGTTCAATTCTAACACTTCAATTTCAAGTGCTTCGATTTTCAGCGATATCAGTTTTGATAATCTTCAAAATTTTGATTATGAATCAGCAATAAATGCACTCACATCAGGAAAAACCGATACGCTTAATTCTTCTGCAAACCAATCTTTGTCAGATGTTTTCCAAGGTTTAATGTCAAATGATACTGTTCAAAGTGTTGCTGACACAAACAATGACGGTGTTATTTCTGCAGAAGAAGGAAAAACATTTATTGAAGGTTTAGCAGGTTTAGACGGTGATGTTTCAAGTCTTTCGCAAACTGATTTGGATTCTTTAATTGACTCAATCGGAACAACATCTGAAAGTCAATTGGCAAAACTTGTCGAAGAAGCTTTCCAAGAAGTTGAAAAAGCACTCGATGCACAAAAAGAAGCCGCTGCTAATCCGTCTTCGTTTGAAATGCCCGCAATGGTCGGAAATGGTGTTTCTTCAGCATCAAATGCAAATCGTGCATCATCTTCATCAAACGCTTCCTCTGCTTCAAGCAGTTCAAATACTTCAAAAACAAAAACCAAAACTGCAGAAGATGAAGTTGAAGAATTGAGAAAAGAACGTGAAGAAATCATCAGCGAAGCAGACAAAAATATTGAAGCAAAACAAAAAGAAAAAGATAATTTAGTTGCTAACAATACTAAAATCAGTTCTGAATTGAAAAATGAATATGCTACTCAACAAAAGGCTTTGAGCGATATTCAATCAAAAAAATCAGACGCACAATCTTCACTTGATACCCACAAAGCAGGTTTGTCAAACCTTGAAGCAGACCTTGCAGCACTTGAAGGTGAAAAAGGTGCAATAAAGACTGATAACAAAGATTCAAAAATTAATTCCGAAAATAAATCAAGATTAGCGGAATTGAAAAAATCTATTTCTGCAAAGAAAGAGAAAAAAGAAAAACTTGAGTCAAAAATCAAAAATGATGAAGCAAAAATCAAAGAATTAGAAAAGAAAGAAAAGGCTCAACAAAAAGTAGTTCAAGGCGTTGAAACTCAAATCGGTCAAGCAGATCCTAAACTTAAAGCAAAAATGGATAAGTTGACTGCTTCAATCGACAAATTGAAATCTCAAAAAACAAAAGATGTTGCAGAAATCGACAAAAAGATTAAAACTAAAGAGGCTGAACAAAAGAAAGAGGCTAAAAAAGCAGGCGTAAACAAAGGTAAGGCTTCAAATGACATCGGAAGCGGTCTTGTTAAACTTGCAAGCAAATATATGGGCTTGAACGAAAAAGACGGTTCATATAAATTGTTTACAAACGGAAGAACAGAATCATGGTGTGCAGACTTTGTAACTTACGTCGTTAAAGAATATGCAAAAGAAAACGGCATGTCAGTTTCAAAAGGTTTTGGCTCACCCGCTGTTTCAAACCTCATGTCTTGGGCTCAAAGCAAGGGCGTTTTTGATAACACTTCTAAAATGTCAAACAACGAAAAACTCAAATACGCTCAAAACACCCTCTCGGTCGGTGACGTTATTATCTGGAAGAGCAACGGTGCATCTCACACGGGTATCGTTAAAGCAATCAACAAAGACGGCACATTCACAACTGTTGAAGGTAACTCAAGCGACCAAGTTAAATCAAACAAAAAGAGCATTTATGATAAAAGTCTTACAGGCTTTATCAAACTAAGCGACATTGTTTCATAGTTTTCAAAGACCTCGAAAGAGGTCTTTTTTAATGTAAAAAAATTTGCGTCCGAGGCAAAGCATTCTTCGCTTGCACACATTTTGCAAATATTGTGTTTAAAAATGTTTAAAAAATCCGTTGCGTAAGTTTAATATACTTGTAAAAATGCCATATTAGTATTATCATGAACTAAGTTTTATCGGAGTTCAAAATGAATTTTCAAAGTATAAAGGATATGTTCAACAGGAACAAGTCGAAACAACGCTATTTGAGTTGTGAGTACATTCAGCACGGATTTAATGCCGATTATGAGGACATCAAAATGTGCTGTATGAACACGCACGAGGGTGGTGGTCGCCAAATTTTAATTCCAAATTATTATGGCGAAAAAATCGATTGGGATAAATTTTTTGCAGAAAAAAGAGAAATGCGTGAACTTAATAAAAGAGGCATAACTCTTGACCGTTGCAAAGGCTGCTTTTTCTTGAAAGAGCGTGAATGGGACGATGAAGATTATATTTCTTTTATGGTTTTCAATCATTGGACGAGATGTAATTGTAAATGCAATTATTGTTTCACTTCGGAAAATTTTGAGGAATTTGCAAAACGTCCTAATTATCCTATTTTTGAACAAATTAAGGAACTCGCCGACAGAAAACAGTTGAGAGCGGGCGGCGAAGTCGGATTTGGTGGTGGCGAACCTGCTATTTTGGACGAATTTGAACCGCTTGTGAACCTGTTGATTGATGCAGGAATGGATAATATCAGAGTTCATTCATCAGGGGTTAAATATTCTCCCGCAATAGCAAGAGGTATCGCTGAGGGCATTTTGAATGTTGTAATTTCTCCCGATGCGGGTACTGCCGAAACTTATAAAAAAATCAAGAATGTTCCTTTGTTTGATAAAGTTTGGGAAAATATCAGACTATATGCAGATGCTCAGACGAAAGACAAAGGCTTGGCAAGAACAAAATTCATCATTGTTCCGGGGTATAATGACACATTTGAAGAACTTGAAAAATGGTTTGAATTGACTGTTGATGCGGGCGTAAGATGGATTGTCCTTGATATTGAGGGCGGTTGGTATCAATGGCATAAACATGATGTTCCTCAACACATTTACGATATGATTGATTACGGAATGAATAAAGCAAAAGAACTTGGCATGATTCGTTGCGAATTGTACGATAGAGCAAATGATATGAATATTCATCGTGGAGAGTACGGACATTGATTTATAAAAGTTGCACAAAAATTGAACACGGTATAAATTTTGATATTGATTCGATAAAACTTTGCTGCCAATACAGTGCCAAAGGCGGCGGTGATACTAAAGTTATCGAAAATTATCAGGGCGGACCGATTGATTGGGATAAGTTTTTTGCTTTCAAAAAAGAAATAAAAGATTTGCACAAATCAGGCGGAACATACCACAAATGTGAGGGTTGCATTTACCTCGAAGAACAGGAATGGTACGAGTCTGACCAATTTAATTTCTTTAATTTGGACTATTGGACTTATTGCAACTGCAATTGTATTTATTGCCATACTCACAATAAAAAAGATATTTATAATACGAAAAAAAATTATGACTTTTTGCCTATTTTAAAAGATATGATTGACAAAAATCTTTTGATGAGAGGCGGGGACGTAAGTTTTGGCGGCGGAGAAGTCTGTTTGCTCAAGGAATTTGAAGAATGTCTGCAAATTTTTCTTGATTACGATTATTTTATCAGAATACATACGGGTTGTATCGAATATTCAAACGTTATTGAGGACGGACTTCGTCGTGGCAAGGTTGATTTGATTGTGTCCGTTGATTCGGGTACGGAAGAAATGCATGCCCGAATTAAGGAAGTAAAGACTTACGATAAGGTTTGGGATAATCTCAGACGTTATGCGGCAATTCAACAAAACCGAGAACTTGTCAAAGTTAAATATATTGTAATTCCGGGGGTTAATGACACTCGGGAAGAGATTAACGCTTGGCTTGACAGATGTGTAGAATTCGGAATCGGATATGTAATCCAGGAAATCGAATCGCAATGGTTTTATTCAAGACGAGATAGAGTTCCTCAATATATTTATGACCTGTTTGATTATACAAAACAGGCAGCAATGGACAGAGGGCTTGTTTACGGCGAATATGAACGTGCGGCACACATGCTTGCGGAAAGACGTGAAAAAGAGGCTCAAAAGGCTCAAAATAACGGATAATTTTGCTAAAATAATTTAGCGTTGTAAAATATTCATATAAATTTTCAAAGGACTCAGATATGAAATTTAAAAGTTGTAACTGGATAACGCACGGAATGAATTTTGAACCGGGACATATTGAAATGTGCTGTTTAAGATGCCATGTCGGCGGCGGAAATTTGTACGTCAAAAAACCTTACAACGGTGAGCCTTTGGATTGGGAAGAAATCCATCAACTCAAACAGGCATACATTGATGAAAACAAACGTGGCGAAATTAACCCGAAGTGCGAAGGTTGCTTTAATCTTTGGGAAAAAGAATGGTTTGAGCAAAAACTTTACTTTAATTATTTGCATTTTAACCATTGGACTCATTGCAATTGCAGATGTATTTACTGTTTTACGGATTATAACAAAGATTATTTTAACTCACAAAGATATTATAACGTTTTGCCCATAATTAAGGATATGTTTGATAAAAAGTTGTTCAAACCGGGGGGCGAAATAACCTTTGCGGGCGGTGAACCGACTATTCTTGAAGAGTTTGAAGAATTGCTTGATTTGCTCGTTGAAAAGCAAGTTCCGAAAGTTATTATTCATACCTCGGGAATTAAGTTTTCACCTGCGATTGCAAGAGGTATCAACGAGGGTATTGTTGATGTTGTATTGTCGCTTGATTCAGGCTCAAGAGAAACTTTCAAGAAAATCAAAAATGTTGATGCTTATGATAAGGTTGTTGAGAATGTAAGACGTTATGCAGAGGCTGAAAATCCGCAGAATATCCCGCTTGTTGCAACAAAATACATAATTATGCCAAACATTAACGATAATATTGAAGAGGCTGAAAAATGGCTCGATATGACTTATGAAAGCGGTGCCCGTTCAATCGTTATAGACATTGAACACGAATGGTTTAAACTTCAAAGAGAAAAATGTGCATTCCCTCAGCACGGACGTGACGTAA
>CAKVJR010000001.1 GCA_934754855.1 uncultured Candidatus Melainabacteria bacterium | reverse complement strand
GATGCAAGATTTTTATCTCGTGTCGTAAAAATTTTCACCTGATAATTTTTTGATAAATCTTCTAAAAACTCTTTCGCTCCAACCTTTATCGGCGGAATGAAATTTTTGTCATAATTCTCGACATAGTCATTCAAAACCCCATCTAAATCTATAAGTAATGTTTTTTTTCTTTATAATCATATTTTTTATCCTATATCATTTATTATTATATCAATTACGTATTGCCAGAACGTATATTTAATAAAAGTTTACGTTTAGACTGTACGTATGCACGATGAGTTTTACAAGCAAATTGGGAAAAACATAAAGAAAGCAAGACTTGCCAAACATTTAACGCAAGAACAACTTGCCGTGCAAATCGGAAAAGGGTTAAATTTTGTCGGAAAAATTGAAGTCGGATTTTCCCACCCGTCTTTAAATACACTAATAGATATTTCAAAAATATTAAAAATTGAAATAAAAGATTTATTTGAAGGTTTATAGTTTTTTGCGGACTATTTTCCTTTGTGAATGTTTTAATTTTGGATTGCTTCGTCGAGATTGTTTATCACTTCGCTCGCATTAAACGTGTCTGCGGGTTGTCGATGTCAAAGACTCTGTCTTTTCATCGCCAAGCCCTCGCACTCTGCTCGCTCGTTCCTCGCAATGACGGTTACCGTTTAAATTTTTTATAAAATTATCAGATAAAATCAATGACCCCGCATCAACGTAGGGACGTAGTTTTGGTTGACGAAACAACTTCAAAGCGGCTACTGTCTGAGCGTAGCGAGTTTAGCCGCTCAAGTTGAGTTTACAAAACGAGTCACGCAGTTGCAGCGGGCGGTTTTGCGGTACTTTTGCCGCCAAAAGTACCAAAAGAAAAAATTTTTTATAAATCATCAAAAGAATATAAATGCATTGGTCGGCTAAAGCCAACCCTACATTTTTGATGAATGTTTGAACAACTGTAAAATGCTGAAAAACAGATACTTCGGCTAAAGCCTCAGTATGACAGTAAATACTTGCGGTTATATGGTTTTACACTCTGTCCGCTCGTTCCTCGCAATGAAATGAATAAAGAACTTTAAAAGGTAGCATCATAATCGGTTTACTGTTATCAACAAGCGTGATAAAATCATTTTATGGATTACATTTCAGAAAAAGAAGAAACGGCAAGAAAATTATTCAGAGATGGCAGAAATTGTGCTCAAGCAGTTTTTTGCACATTTTGCGAAGATTTTGGAATTGATTTTGAAACAGGATTAAAACTATCTTCCTCATTCGGGGGTGGCATGGGCAAGTTGAGAGAGGTTTGCGGTGCCGTCAGCGGAATGTTCATGGTGGCAGGATTAAAATACGGTTACACCTCTAACGACAATCTCCTCGAAAAAGCAGAGCATTACAAACTCATACAAAATTTAGCGGAAAAATTCAAACAAAAATTCGGCACGATAATTTGCAGAGAAATTTTGAAAATCGATTCAGACGGCTACATTCCATCAGAGAGAACTCAAGAATATTACGAAACAAGACCTTGCGAAGAATGCATCGCCACTGCCGCCAAAATCACCACAGAATTATTGCAAAAATCTCCCTCAGCCTTTTAATATTTTATAAATTTTTCTTTGAATTTCGGTGCAAAAACAGCCCATGCCTGAGCATTCGGGTGAAAAGGACTGCTATCTTTTTTTAATTTATAATTTTTATCAAACTTAAACCCGACAAAATCCTTGAAATGACAACAAATTTTTCAGGTTACGCATTAAGAACATTATTCAAAGATGAAGTCATCAATTCATTGAACAATTCAGGTTTTTCCATACACAAAAGTTTCAAGTTCATAAACTTCGTCGGATTTTTGTCAAATTGTTTTTGCAATTCTTGCGTAGCACGTCCGACAACAACATTCGCAACCGAATCATCAACTTTCATCGGAGAATAATTGCTCTTTCTGCCGGCAGGAGCGGAAAGCCCCATTCTCGTAAGTTCTTCAATCGCAAAAGTTGCAAGTGTCAATTTCATAAAATCTTTCGGATTCATCTGATAAGTTGCCCACTCGCCCGTTTGAGCATATTCGCTCACGAACGCAACCGAAAGTTCGATGCCGAGCGTTCTTGCCGTGTTCAAAGCACCGTTCAAAACTTTATTTTTATAATTTGCCTCGGGAATAACGTCATACATTTTTGAGCCGACCATATATTCCGCACCGCAAAGTACGGCACACTTAACAATATCTTGTACAACATCTTTGCTCAAATCTTCTTTGTTGTCGATTTTATTCGTTGCAAGATCAGCCAAATCCATTCCGATATAGCCCGCTGTCGTGACCACAGAACCTACAAGCGTCGGCGTACTTGTCTTTGACAATGCAATCGTCGCTCCGATTATTCCCGACATCAAAACGTCTTTGACCGCAGTCGAGCGAATTTGTTGTGCCTTGATATACTTATCCACTCTCTTTTGAATGTTGTTCTTTTCCCCAAAAGCAGCCTTATATGCATCATCATAATCCTTTTGGATTTCTTTTGTACTCTTACCGTCTTTGAGTTTTTCAGCAGTAGTATTCGATGTGTAAATTAATGTTTGTGCAATATCTTTGTAAGTTTCAATTTGTTCTTCTTTAGAAAGGATAATAAAATCAGGTCTTTTCGCCAATTCAAGGTCTTTTAAATTTTCTTTTCCGCCAACAACTTTCGCAAGTTCATCTTTAAACTCACCAAGTTTTTTGTCAACATTTACGTTTCTATCAAACTCGTCAAAATTAGGCGACTCGGGGTTTATCGAGTTTTTGTGCTTATCAAAAAATTTAACATAACCTGATAAATGTTCTTCCGTATAATCTGCAATCTGCTCTGCTGATTTAATTAACGTGTATTTTGCAGATGCAGTTTCAAAATCCTGAATAGCCTCTTTGTTATATCCGACACCAAATGTTTTGAAAAATTCGGATTTGAAATTGCCCACTCTCGCCGCATTTTCAAGATTTTCAATTTGTGCCTTGTGCATGTGAATGTCGTCAGAAACCAATGATGCTCTGTTTTTTGAACCCCAAAGAGCAGACAACTTGTCCGCTAATTTGCCCGACCAACCGTCATAAGCGACTTGGCGGTCAAACGCCGTCTTCGCCTTTGTGTTCATAAGATTGAGTGTGTCAGTTGCAGATGTGAATTTTGCAGCAGTCGGAACAAAAGTAGCCTTGTCATATTCAAGAGGATTTGTCGTTCTCTCAAACGTATCAGGCAACTGCCTTTTAAGATATTTGCCCTCAGTCGGCGACTTTCGGACAATACCGTTCATAGGCATTAAATTGTTCACACCGGAAATTTTCACAAACACACTCGTTTCTACACATCGGCAGAAAGGCTCCTCAACGGCAAATTTTGCCATGCACGCCTTACTTTTTCGAGAAAACGTTACAAATATTAACAAAAATCTCCGTAAAAAATTCCTATATTAAACAATATTTTTTCCGTCTGAATTATACATTTTTCGACGGGAAGAACTGATTTTCGTAATTTTTTCAAGATAATTTCCTGATTTTAAATTTTCCAACTCGGAAACGAACACATTTTGAGCATCTTGAATGTTTTTTTCGTTAAAATTTAGCATGTCACAAGCAAGCGTTAAGTCAGTCATAGCAAGCCTTGTCGTATCTCTAAAACCGCTTGCGGCAAGTTTCATCGCAAGTTCGTTGCCACAAAAAGCATTATAAAGACACTGCGAAATATACATCGGTAAATGGCTAATCATTGCAACCGCCTTGTCATGCTCTTTTGCGTCCGCAACGATTGGCATCGCCCCCATTTGCTCAATTAACTCCATCAAAATTTTAACCTCTTCACAATCGAATGAACAATCATAAGGCGTCAATACCCACTTTGCACCGATAAATAATTCGGGGAAAGACGCTCCATAACCGCTGTTTTCCGTACCTGCCATCGGGTGCGACGGGATAAATTTAAAAGAATATTTTTTCTTCGTAACGAACTCTTTTACACTCGCAACATCAGTAACCACGCAACTTTCAGACACAACGCTCTCAAGTTTGTCAAGCGTTTCGAGAATTTTCCCGATAGGAGTGCAAACAAAAACAACTTCACAATCCGAAAGAATTTCATATTTGTCAGAGCATGACTTGACCGATTTTTCGACATGCCTCAAAGTTTCACGATTTCTCGTAACCGCATACAATTCATGCCCGAAACCCGCAATTTTCTTGAGGATAGAGCCACCAATAAGACCAAGTCCGATTATTCCGATTTTCATTTTTTCTCCAAATTGTTAAGCATTGTTAAGTTTTTCGATTTTTTCGGAATTTTCCGAAAAAGCCCGTAAATACATTATATCAGCGAATTTGAAATAAAAAAAGAGTTAATATTTGTTCACATATTTGCATAGTAAACAAACGTATGTAATAATCAAATTAAATTAATAGTCTAACCATTCCTTTCTTGACTTATGCGGCTCTCGAGTCGCATTTTTATTATGTAAAATTTGGTAAAAAATGCGGACGAGATTTTGCCGATAAAGAAATTGCAACAATTTTCGCCATGGCGGCGGATTTTGGTATAATGAAAAAAAAGGAGCAAATATGGCAGGTCGTTTATTTATAATTTCTGGTTCATCGGGTGTCGGCAAAGGCACGGTTATAAAAGAATTTTTGAAAAATGCCGACAATATTTTTCTCTCTGTTTCGACAACAACGAGAAACCCGAGAGAGGGCGAAGTTCACGGAGTAAATTATTTTTACGTCAACAAAGATGATTTTAAAAAATCGGTTAAGAACGGTGATTTTTTAGAATGGGCAGAATTTGGCGGAAATTGTTACGGAACGAGCCGTTCTACCGTTGAAAAAACTTTAAACGAAGGCAAAAACGTACTTTTGGAAATCGAAGTTCAAGGGGCAAAACAGGTTAAGGAAAAAATGCCCGAAGCGGTTACTATATTTATCTTGCCGCCCTCAATCGAAGAAATTGAAAAACGATTAAGAGGAAGAGGAACGGAAACGGAAGATGCAATTGCAAAAAGGCTCAAAGCGATTGAATTTGAATCGCAAGAGGCAAAACATTACGATTACAAAGTCGTAAATGATGTCGTAGAGCGTGCTGCCGACGAAATTTCAAAAATTTACGAAAAACATAAGGGTTAAAATGTACGAAGTTCAAGAAGTTATCGATTTAATAGAAAATTTTGCACCGCCTGAAACCGCCGCAAAATGGGACAATTCAGGTTGGCAAATTAATTTGGGCAAAAAAAATTTCAACAAAATTATGACCGCTCTGACAGTCACCGACGATGTGGTAAAACAGGCTGTTGACAAGGGTTGCGACCTTATTATCGCTCATCACCCGCTAATTTTTGAACCTTTGAAAAAAATCGATGACATTACCATCATCAGAACAATTCAAAACGGAATTCAAATTTATTCTGCTCACACGAATTTAGACGTCGCAAAAGGCGGAACGACGGACACTTTGGTTGAAAAATGCGGTTTTGAAGAAGCCCCTGTGATTGAAGATTTTATAAACGGAAAAACTTTGAGCGAAGAAATTGACCTTGAATTTTTGAAAGAAGATATCAAAAAACGCCTGAATTTAGACACTTTAAAGGTTATCAACCTTTGCGATAAAAAATCCGTCAAGTCAGTTGCGTTTTGTGCAGGTGCGGGCGGTTCGGAAATTTCTCGGGTAAATGATTTCGGTTTTGACCTTTTCATAACGGGAGAAGTCAAATTTCATGAGGCTTTCGAGGCAAAAGACACTGTCGTTTTTGAAGTCGGACACTATGACAGCGAAAAATACGTCGGCGAAATATTCAAGCGGATTTTAGGCGAAAAATTTGAAATTTTGGAAGCAGATGAAAAAAGACCGTACGATTTTAATTAAAATTTTATTTGCTCTTATGATTTTTTTACCGCAAAAAGTCGCTGCGGAAGTGTTTTTGCTGCCCGATTGGAATTTTTATAACTATCGAGAAAACGCAAAAATCACCCAAAATGCAGACGAAACAAAATACGAAAAAATCAGAAATAATTACAAATTTTGCAATTATTTTGACAAACAAACAATAATTTTGCACAAAAAAGAACAAAATCTTTCTCCGCAAGAAATTGGAAGGGCTTATTTTGCAAGAACTTTGCTTGGCGATACAACTTTTGAAAAATATATTTTAAAAGATGAACCCAACAATTTTCTCGGAATTTATTGTTCAAAAAAACTCCAAAGATGCGAAATCGAGAGGGTTTCTCTCGGATTTGACGGAATTATCGAATCAAGATACACTCACAATAATCTTTGGCATTTTCAAAACAACATCGGCTCGTTTTTGGAAACGCAGACGAGAGTAATGATTTTGCCTAATTTTAATTGTAAAAATTATATTCATCGAAAATACCTTTTGAGGCTTGAAAAATGAACATTACAGGCGGAAAATATAACTCACTCAACATAGAAACTGCAAAATTTGACAACGTAAAACCCACACTGTCAAAGGTCAGACAGGCTGTTTTCAACTCTCTCGCAACACAGGGAGATTTTGAAACCTTTTGCGACCTCTTTGCAGGTTCGGGAATTATGACATTTGAAGCAATTTCGAGAGGTTACGACGTAACTTCTGTCGAAATTGACAAAAAAACGGCTGCTTTTATAAAAAAAAATGCCGAAAAACACAAAATTCCGATAAATTTAATCAACTACGACGGAATAAAATTTTTGCAGAAAACAGACAAAAAATTTGATGTTTTCTACCTCGACCCGCCATACCAATCAGGCTTGTACGACAAGGCTATTGAGCAAATTGAAACAAAAAATTTACTGAACGAAAACGGAATTATTATCGTCGAAAAACCAACAGACTTGCAAATAAATACGGGCAATTTTGTTTGCACAAAAGAAAAAACTTATGGCGATAAGTCAATCTGTTACCTGAAAAGAGGCTAATTTTGAAAAAAATCACCGTCACAAACTGCCAATTTCAACCAAAATGCGGCGACAAAACCTACAACTTGAACAAAGTGTCAGAAATGCTTGAGGGAGTAAGGACTGACCTCATTCTTCTTCCCGAATTTTTCTCGACAGGTATTTCACATGAAGCGTTCAAAAATTTTCCCGAAGACGAAAACGGCGGCGACACAATCAACTTTTTAAGGAATTTAGCAATAAAATTAAACGCAAATATCATCTGCGGTTCAGTCATAGAAAGAGTTTCGGGCAAATCATACAACACCTCGTTCGTATTAAGCAGAAATGGCGAAAAAGTTTGTAAATACCGAAAAATCCACCTCTTCAACTGTTTCGGCGGAACTGAACACAAAAGAATTACCGCAGGCGAAAAAATTGTCACAGCAGACTTAGATATCGGCAAAATCGGCATGGCTATTTGCTTTGACATTCGTTACCCGCAACTTTTCGCCGAACTCAAACGCAATGGAGCAGAATTGTTCGTTTGCCCGACCGCTTGGGGTTATCATAGCGAATTTGAAAAAAATATGGATTGGCTGACCGTTTGGAAAGCAATGAATGTTGCACGGTCAAACGAAAACATCACTCCTCTGATTTCCGCAAACCAAGTTGGCAGCAACGGCAACGGTTTCACCCTCATCGGCAATTCCATTATCACGGATAAAACAGGAAAAATCCTCTCAAATTCAGAAGAAGCCGAAAAAATTTCTACGGTAACTCTCGAAATTTAGCAAAAAAAAACCTAAGTTTTGCAACTCAGGCTCAATAATTGATATAGGGGGGGATAAATTTTGTTTAAAATTTTCTCTCTCTGTAAAAAAGACGAAAATCCTGTCTTAAAAACGCCGTGAACTAAACGTTTTTAGGTTGATATTTGCAATTCATAAGTGCTTGCTTATTCGTTGCAACCATTCTCATCGAGTTCCAAAAATCATCAGGCGATAAAGATTTTCTTTCAGCCGCTTCATTGCTCGATTTTGCTGCCATATCTTTATACATATTGGCAAGACGTGTTTCAATATCCATGTTCAAATTCACTACCATATTTAATATCTCCCTCTACCCTACATGTATATAAAGTATTTTTGAGGGGGTCGAATTTCAATTTTTAAAAAAATCGTTACAAACTTAACAATTAATAGAATGTAAACTGTTTGCCCTCTTTTTTAATTATGCTAAAATATAGTAAAGACAATATATAGAGGACGAAATTTTCGTTCCACAGGGGAGGCTCATTTGGCTCAAAATAATTTATTTCAAGACGGGAAAATTGTTCCCGTAAATATACGTGAGGAGATGAAACGCTCGTACATTGATTATGCGATGTCTGTTATTGTCGGACGTGCATTACCTGATGTTCGTGACGGTTTGAAACCTGTTCACAGAAGAATTTTATTTGCCATGAACGAACTCGGCATGACACCTGACAAACCTTTCAAAAAGTGTGCCAGAATCGTCGGGGAAGTTTTAGGTAAATATCACCCGCACGGTGACACGGCTGTTTACGAAGCCCTCGTCCGTATGGCACAAGACTTTTCGACAAGATACCTTATGGTTGACGGGCACGGAAACTTCGGTTCGGTCGATGGCGACGGTGCGGCTGCAATGCGTTATACAGAAGCACGTATGCACAAAATTACACAATCAATGTTGGCTGATATCGACTGCGAAACGGTTGATTTTGAACCGAACTTCGATGGTTCACTCCAAGAACCGTCAGTTTTGCCTGTCAGATTACCGATGTTGTTGTTAAACGGCGTAAGCGGTATCGCTGTCGGTATGGCGACTAACATTCCGCCTCACAATCTTTGCGAAATCGTTGACGGTACAATTGCTTTAATCGACAAGCCCGATATGACGGTTACGGAAATTATGCAATACATCAAAGGTCCTGATTTCCCTACCGCTGCAAGCATTATCGGCGTTAAAGACATTAAACAGGCTTACGAAACAGGTCGTGGTTCAATCAAAATGTCCGCTGTTTCAACTATCGAGGAAATCCCCGGCGGCAACGGTCGTCAGGCAAGAACGGCTATCGTTGTTACTGAAATTCCTTACCAGGTTAACAAGGCGGCTCTTATTGAAAAAATTGCCGAACTCGTCCGTGACAAGCGAATCGAGGGCATTTCAGACCTTCGTGACGAATCTGACCGTGACGGTATGAGAATCGTTATCGAACTTAAACGTGATGCAAAACCTGAAGTTGTCAGAAACAACCTCTACAAGCACACGCAATTGACGTTATCATTCGGTTTCAACCTTTTGGCTTTGGCTGGAAAACAACCTCGTTTGATGAACATCATCGATGTTTTGAACGAATTTATCGAACACAGAGTTTCTGTCATCACGAGAAGAACTCTTTTCTTCTTGAAAAAAGCAAAAATGAGAGCCCACATTTTGAAAGGCTTATTGATTGCGTTGGGAAGTCTTGACGAAGTTATCGAACTCATCAAGAAGTCCAAAACGACAGAAGAGGCTCGTATCGGTTTAATGACGAGATTTGGGCTTGATGTTGACCAAGCAAATGCAATCCTCGAAATGCAATTGAGAAGATTGACAGGTTTGGAACAAGACAAAATCAAGGCTGAATACGAAGATTTACAGGAAAAAATCCAAGAATACGAAGCAATCCTTGCTGACAGACAAAAAGTTTTGAACATCATCAAGGCTGAACTTCTTGAAGACAAAGAAAAATACGGTGACGAAAGAAGAACACAAATTCTTCCCGAAGCGAACGAAATGACAATCGAAGACTTAACTCCGAACGTACCGATGGCAGTATTTATGACCCGCCAAGGTTACATCAAGAGAATTTCTTTAGACACATTTGAACGTCAAAACCGTGCTACAAGAGGAAAAGGCGGAATTAAGACAAAAGAAGATGATGATGTCGGAATTTTCTTCACTGCAATGATGCACGACAAAGTATTGTTCTTCTCTGACAAAGGAACGGTTTACAGCCTCAATGTTTACGATTTTCCTGAAGGTTCAAGACAATCAAAAGGCTTACCCGTAATCAACATTTTGCCGATTGAACAGGGCGAAAAAATTACGGCAGTTGTTCCTGTCAAAGAATTTTCTCACGATACAAGCCTGATTATGCTTACGCAAAAAGGTTACATCAAGAGAATTGAATTGGATAACTTTGCAAACATCAGACGTAACGGCATTATCGCAATCGGACTTGAAGAAGGCGACACTCTCAATTGGGTAAATGTTGCCAAAAACAATGACGAAATCTTAATCGGTACAAGTTGCGGTATGGCAATCAGATTTGCGGTTGAAGAATTAAGACCTTTAGGCAGAAGTGCAAGAGGGGTAAATTCAATGAAATTGCGTCAAGGCGATATGATTATCGGCTCTGACATCGTTCCTGCCGACTATGATGCTGATTTGCTCGTAGTAACTTCTGACGGTTTCGGCAAACGTTCAAAATTGAGTGAATTCCGTTCTCAAAACAGAGGCGGTATCGGTCTTATCGCAACGAAATTCAAGACGTCTAAGTCAAGATTGGTTGCCCTCACTATCGTTAACGAAAATGATGACATCATGGTTGTTACGGCAAACGGTGTTGTTACAAGAATCAACGCCGGCGACATTTCTCGTCAGGGCAGACCTGCAACAGGCGTTAAAATCCAAAATCTTCAAGAAAACGACAGCGTTATCACAGTCAACAAAATCGTCGGTCAATCTACTGATGACCCGATTGACAAGGCTATCGAAAATGCCATCGACAATGCGGTTGAACAAACCAAACTCCTCGATGTCGAAGATAAACCGGAAGCGTAAACTTCCGAACACATACAAAAAAGGACGGTTTAACGACCGCCCTTTTTTTATAAATAAATTTTATATTGTTTCATTCTCTGTCATACTGAGGCGGAGCCAAAGTATATGGATTGCTTCGTCGTTACAATCATCGCAATGAGAGTTGTTTATTAAAGCATTGCCCGTGAATTACAAACTTACGGAATTATTCGAGCCGACATCTTGGAGCAAAGTTTTAACGTTGCCCTCTGCTTTAAAATCTTTCGGGTTCAAAATCATTTCAATTTTATTTGCTTCAATAGAATAGCCCTTATTGGTGATTTTTGAGCGTCCCATAAAGACAACTCTGTTGAGTTTATTTTGAGCATTCGGGTAAACTGTCGCCTTGGGACCTACTGCCACGTAATCTTCATATTCAACTCTTGTGTGACCGCTTGCGGTAATTGTGTTGGCAATTTGATTAACTTGTTGAAAATCAGACCACACCTTGATTTTGGTTTCATTTGTATTAATATCCGAGAAAACATTTCCCGTTGCAGTCGTGATTTTCTTTTCAGCCAAATGGACAAATTTATTTGCTTTGACTTGAGAATTACCTTGTTTCAAGTATGCATGACCCGAGAGTGTCAATTTTTGAACGTCGTTTTTCTTGTCCAAATTAACTTCCGCATAATCTGCAAACGCTTGAACGTCTTTATAATTGATTATTACGGCACCTCTTGCTTTCATTGTATTTGATTTATTGTCGTATTCTTGCGAATTTGCAGTGACAATAACCGTCGGCTGACCTTTTTCCAAAACAGTCGATTGAGTTCTTTCTTCTGCCTTAAAAACTTTATTAAGCAAAGAAACTTCTAAAATTTTCGCCTTAACTTCGTGCTTCTTATCGGCTTTAACCTGATAAGAATATGCGTTTTCCAAAAATTTTACCGTTTCTGGTTTGCCTGTTTCGGCATTCAAAAGGACTTCCGCATTCGGGCTGACGACATTAACATCATCATATTTAACCTTAACGTCCCCTTTAAATTCGATTTTTTTGTTCTTTTCATTGTAATGTTGAACTTCCGAATCAACAGACAAATTGCTTGCATAAGCAAGTCCTGCAACCGAAAACGCTATTATTGACGCTGCTATTATTTTCTTCATTTTGTAATTCCCATATTTCCGCTGTCGTAAATTTCGGTCTTTGTTCGTCCAAAAACTTTCAAATTTTTAAAGTCAGGACTCAAAGTTGCCTTTTCTGCGACAACGACTACTTTTGACGGCAATTCAAGTCTTACGGAACCCTCTGCCGTGACTCCGCTGTCCTTTCCGTGCCATTCCATTTTGTTCGCCGAAACATTTGAACCGTCTTTATAAACAATCAATGTTTTCTCGTACAAAATAATCTGCTTCGTATTTTGGTTATAAGTTCCTTTTGAGGACTCAAAACTTGCAACAACTTCGTTATCATCATAAAAATTGCCGACAATGTTGTTCAAAATCGCAACCTGCGACGCATTGTCGTAATATCCGTCGTCCGCAAATAATTCCCAAGACTTTTTATCGTCCTTCGTTTCCGTAACCAAAAGGTTTTGTATCGTAACTTCCTGTTTTCCGAGGGAGTCGTCAATCAATCTTTTTTTGAAATTTTTAGTGATAAAACTTGCGGAAATAAACGCCCACAAGCAGGCAACCACAACGATAACTATCAATATTATGTAAAAAAGATTCTTTTTTTTCATACCTTAAACCTAAAAATATTTTACCATAAAAAACATCAACGCTCTTTAAAGAAAATACCTTTCTCTTTCGGTTTATTATTGTCTTTTTCAGCCTTTTTTTCCTGTGGTTGAGGCTGATTTATGACGAGCAAAATTTCATCGGGAGCCGCCATTTTGAGGTTGTTTCTCGCAATAGATTCAAGGTTTTTCGCCGAATTAAAACTTTGCATTTCATATCGCAAATTGTAATTTCTCACTCTTGCGTATTTATGTGCATTGCTGACGATTTTTAATTTTGCAAAAGTATCAATATTTCTCAAAATATTGACTATCATTCCAAAACCTGCCTGAATCAAAAACACAAGCAAAACAAGAGTTAATGCCGAATATGCCACTGTTTTTTCATTATTCTTAGATTGTACTGTATGATTTTTTTCTTGCATAATTAATTTTCTAATTTAGACATACTTTCTTCGTAAATCGTAACTCTGTTACGACCGTTAACTTTGGATTGATATAGTGCTTTATCCGCCCCTTGATAAAATTCTTCGGGGGTAACTTTTTTATCAAAATAATTTATACCGAGGCTCGCCGTAACCTGCAAGTACGGAACACCTTTGACTTTTGCCTCTCTAATGTCGATTTTGGTATTTTGAATATTTTGACGAATACGTTGTGCAACCGCAAGCGTATCCTCGATTTTCGTCATCGGAAGCAACACGAAAAATTCTTCACCGCCATATCTGCAAGCGATATCGTATTCCCGAATTGTTTTTGAAATAATTTCTGCAATTCCTCTGATGACGCAATCTCCCGCTGCGTGACCGTACGTATCGTTTACCCGTTTAAAGTAATCAATATCGAGCATCAAGCCGCACAAATCGGTATTTTTTCTGATACTTTGGGCGGTTTCCTGTTTCAAACGAATTTCAAACTGACGTCTGTTGTTCAAGCCTGTCAAAGCGTCTAAAGTTGCGTGTTTCAAGACTTCCGAATAAACATTTGCTCTTTGAATTGTAATTCCCGATTGTTTCGTCAACTCAATCAAATACTCAATTTCGTTCGGCGTAAGTTTTCCGATTGTGCTGTAAGCAACCAACGCACCAAGGTTTGACTCTTCGCCTTTAATGGGAAATACACCGATTCTGCTGTCTTTTGAGATTATGACATCATTATTAACCTCATTCAGCATTCTGAAAATTTCTTCGTTATGACAATTTGTCGGCCAAATAAGTCTGAACTGAGCGTTATCATCTTTCAGGAAAATATAAATCAAATGAGATGAAATAAATCTGTCAATCATTTCACCGATTTGAGGAATGATATATTCCAATTCGTATTGATTTTCGATGATTTTTGCAATATTTTTCATCGCATCATAGAAGTTCAAACCTGTCGCCATGTGTTCTTGAACCACGTGGTTGTAGATTGATACGGAAATTTGCATAAAGATAATTTGCAAAACTTCAAAAAATTCTTTATTAATTTCCAAGCCCTGTCTTAAATCTTTAAACTCGATTTGGATAACGCCAAACGTTCTTGCCATCGAGAAAATCGGGAAAAAGACCGTATTTGATTCGGGACTTTTCATATCAATCAATTCTTTTATCTCGTCATCAGTCATTTTATATTCGCAAATTTTGTCGTTGTAAACAAAAATGTCCGTACGTTTTTGAAATTCATCAAAGACTTTTCCTATTTTTCTTTGTTTTTCAGGGTCGTTTATGTAAACCCAATCTTTTACAAAATCCCTGAAAATACCTGTATTATAGTCAAGTGTCAAAAAATCAATCTTATTTATTCCAAAATACAACTTGAAAAGATTTTCAAATCTTTCCACAAATTCTTGCGAACTTTGTGCTTCCATGTATATTTTTGCATTTTCAAGTAAGAATTGTGATTCATTTGAATTCATTTATAAACCCTCAAAATATTCTTTTTTTGGACAAAATTTCAATCTTTTAGTCAAAAGTTTATCCGAATCTTCTTTTAGTATAACTTTTCCGTCACGATATGCAAGTTCTGAACTGTCCATGCCCGACTCATCAACTCTTGAGTTCAAAAACTCAATCTCGCCTGCATTAACGAGTCGTTGTCTGACGTCGCCCAAAACCTCGTAAATATACTTCAATTGTGCGGAATCAGCCTCGTTATCTGCAAGCATGCCCGCTTTTTCGAGTTCAGACATTGATTCTTTATAAAATTTCAGCGACCTTAACAAAAGTGCATAATTGTAATGAGCCTCAAAATTGTACGGTCTTAACTGTATCGCCTGACAATACTCAAGTCCCGCCTCTTTAACATTTCCCAAAAGTTGGTTTGTCAAAGCGGAATTATAGTGTGTGTCGTAATCTTTCGGCAAAAGTTTTTTCGCATCTTTATAAGACTCTTTTGCTTTTTTCAAATACTGATTTGACGCAATGGTATGTTCGCCCAAAAATATCGACTTGCTTCGATATGCAACGCCCATATTGTAATAAGCCAAGCCACGGTTGACTTTTACGCTTTTTAAATTGTTATAAATAAACGGAATATAAAGCATAAAAGGTTTTGAATCAATAACTTTGGTATATTGTTGAACAGCCCTGTCGTAATCCGCCAATTGCTCCGACAAAATAATTCCGTAATCCATTCGGCAAGACATATAATTCGGGTCATATTGCAATGCCTCATCGTAAGAATCCGCCGCTGCGTAATAATTTTCAAAAACTACGTACAAATGACCGAGGTTACATCTCGCTTTTGAATGTTCGGGGTAATATTTGAGTGCCTTAACGTAAAAATCGACCGCTTTCTGATATTTTGCCGCACGATAAGCCTTATCGCCCTTATAGACATAATAATATCCCCAAATCTTTTTGTACTGTTTTTCGTACCAATTCGGGAACAAAAAAACCGAAACTGCCGTAATCACAATGATTACGAGCAGTACGATTTTTGTTGCAGTCTTTTTAAATATCTTAAAAGCACTCAACTATTTTGTCCTCAATTTAACACTAAGTATCAATATTAGTTGCGTAAACCGCATGGGCTTCGATAAAATCACGTCTTGGTTCTACCTTGTCGCCCATGAGGATATCAAACAATTCGTCGCAAAGTTGTGCATCTTCAAGATTTACCTTGAGCAAGGTTCTCGTCGTCGGATCCATTGTTGTTTCCCAAAGTTGTTGAGGCATCATTTCACCAAGACCTTTAAATCTTTGAAGTGTCATACCCTTTTGACCACGTTCGTTGATGATTTTTTGCAACTCGCCGAACGACTTGATTACGAGTTCTTCATTTTCTGTTTCCAAATAAAGTTCTTTTTCTTCTTCGATGAGGAAACTTCTGATTTCAGGATATGATTTTTTAATTTTTTGATATTCATTTGACTTAATCAAAGTCGGAGTAATGCTGACCGCATCGCCTTCGCCCTTATCCAACTTAATAATCATCTTGCCGTCAGCCGTTTCTTTAAGCAATGATTTATAATCTTTCGCTTCGGTAATACCGTAATTTTCTGCGTGGTCGATGAGGTAGTGTTGCAAGTATGCATTGATTTCCTGCATTTTTTCGGGATTATCAAAATCTTCAACCTCAATACCCGAACGGATTAAACCTCTGACCATAACTGCCGGAATTTCAGCCATTACGGGGCTGTGGAAAGAATTGTAGTAACCTGACATATCACCAAGCAATGTTACCAATTCGTTTTCAGAGAAACTTCTTGTTTTTGAACGGTTTGAAAGTGTCAAGCCTTTTACGCCACGTTCTCTCATCATTTTGTCCAATGCTCTGTCGTCATAAAGGTATTCTGACGTTTTGCCGATTGTAATTTTATACAACGGCGGTTGAGCGATATAGACGTAACCGTTTTCGATAAGCGGTCTTGCGTATCTGAAGAAGAACGTCAAAAGCAATGTTCTGATGTGAGCACCGTCAACATCAGCATCGGTCATGAAAATAATTTTGTGATATCTTAATTTTTCAATATCGACATCGTTTTCGTTTCGGCTGATGTTTACGCCGATTGCTTGAATTAACGATTGAATTTCGTTATTGCCGTAAATTTTGTCCAACCTTGCACGTTCAACGTTCAAAATTTTACCTCTCAAAGGCAAAATTGCTTGGAACATTCTGTTTCTGCCTTGTTTAGCTGAACCGCCCGCAGAATCACCCTCAACGATGAACAATTCACATTTTTCAGCCTCTCGGCTTGAACAATCCGCAAGTTTTCCGGGGAGAGTAGAATTTTCGAGAACTGATTTTCTTCTCGTAAGTTCTCTTGCCTTTCTTGCCGCTTCTCTTGCTCTTTGAGCCTGCAAAGTTTTTTCGATAATCATTTTACCGAATTTCGGGTTAAATTCGAGCCATTCCATAAATTTTTCACGGACAACATCGTTTACAATCGGTGTAACTTCTGCGTTACCCAATTTTTCCTTTGTTTGACCTTCAAATTCAGGGTTGCCCAACTTAACGCTGACAATCGCCGTCAAACCTTCACGAACATCGTCGCCCGAAAGGTTTTGTTCGTTGTCTTTCAAAATGTTATTTTTTCTCGCATAATCGTTCAATACACGAGTTAATGCGTTTCTGAAACCTGTTAAGTGCGTTCCGCCGAAGTGAGTATTGATGTTGTTTGCAAAACTCAAAACCGACTCAGCGTAAGCATCTGTGTATTGCAAAGCAACTTCAACGTTAATTCCGTCAACGGTTTTGTCAATGTAAACGGGTTTTTCAAACATAACTTCTTTGTTTTTGTTCAAAAATTCAACGTAACTTCCGATACCGCCTTCGTAGTGAAAAACTTGTTCTTCAGCTTTTTCATTTTTTTCATCTTTGAAAATAATTTTCAAACCTTTGTTCAAAAATGCCATTTCACGAAGTCTGTTTGCGATTACGTCACGGTCAAACTCAGTTGTTTCCGTAAAGATTTCAGGGTCAGGCCAGAAAGTTGACTTCGTACCTGTTTTGTCTGTTTCTCTGATTTTTTCAACGGGAGAAACAGGTTCCCCTCTCAAATATTCTTGTCTGTGAACAAATCCGTTTCTTGAAACTTCGACGACCATTTTTTCGGAAAGTGCATTTACAACTGATGCACCAACGCCGTGAAGACCACCTGATACCTTGTAGCCGCCGTCCCCGAATTTTCCGCCTGCGTGAAGTACGGTGTGGACAATTTCGAGTGCTGATTTACCCGTTTCGGGCTTAATATCAACAGGAATACCACGTCCGTCATCTTCAACGGTTACGCTTTCGTCCTTGTTAATCGTAACTTTGATAACTTTACAATAACCCGCAAGCGACTCATCGATTGAGTTATCAACAATTTCATATATACAATGATGCAAACCTCTTTGGCTGGTTGAACCGATATACATACCGGGACGCATTCTTACTGCCTCTAAACCTTCCAATACCCTAATATTACTTGCATCATAAGAGTTCTGTTCTGTCATGTTTTATATCCCCAATGGTGTTATATCCTATATTAAATATTTTAATATAAAATTTTCAAAAAGGCTAAAAAATGACAGAACTTAACACTTCGTATCTATTGATTTAGCAACAAATTTTAACCGAAATTAATTCTTGTTTTGAGGCAAAGTCGGAGTTTCATCAATCTTTATTCCGCTCATACACTCAGCCATCTCTTGGCTTGCAGTACAAGACACTTGCAATCTCAAAGGAACATCTGTGTATTTTTTCGGCGGTTTTTCAAGAATTGTCGCTTTTTTCAATGCATATCCGACTTTTGCGTTAATAGCGGGAACGCTTGCTTTGCGTGTAAATTCACGCTTGCTTACCCAACCTGCTTCGTTTACCTCAAATCGAACAATACATTCGCCCGATTTGGTAATTCCCGCAGGGTTAAAATCACCCATTATCGTATTCATAATACGGTCAAGATATTCTGCGTCCGTATCATTTGTATCGTTAACTTTTTGTTGAAGAAATCTCGGCACCAAAAACGCCAGCAATGCAACCAATAAAACAAACAACAAAACCGTCACAGGACTCGTCTTTTCCTCTTCAACAATAACAGGTTCTTCTTTTTTAACCTTAACATGTTGATGAGAGTGAGAATGAGAGTGCGATTTTGCAACTCGACCCGTATATGGTCTTGATTGTTGCTCATCAATAATATCCGACTCTTCTCGAATTTCGGTAAACGAATCGTTACCGCAATCGCAAAAATTCGGACGTTTTCTGTATTCTCTTCCGCATTCGTTACAAGAATATTTCACTATCTGTCACCTGATGGTTTGTAAATTTCTTTTCCGCTTGAAACGTATTTTTCAAGAACTTTTCTTCCTGCTTCCGCTTCAATTTCGCCGTAAACTTCAATATTTCTGTTTGCAAATTCTTCAATCCAATTAGGTTTGAATCCTTCGTCAAAGCCTGTAATTCTTTCAACATCGGCAGAATTTACGCCGTAAAAGACTCTTTGAATACCTGACCACATAATTGCACCGCAGCACATAATGCAGGGTTCTGCCGTTACATATAGCGACAAATTATAAGGTGCCAAATCGTATGTCTTTAAATTTTCGCAAGCCTTTTTAATCGTATTAACTTCAGCATGCCAAAGACAGCAATTTTCTTTCGCAACCGTATTCGGCATCTTCGCAATCAAATTGCCTTTATCATCATAAACCGCTGCCAAAAAAGGTCCGAAACCCTGTTCGATTAACTCGGCATTTTCAGCCTGCAAATCAAGAATAATCTTGCTTGCTTTATTTAATTCTTCTTCCGATAATTTTGTTTTGCCGTAAACATATTTTTCTGTTACTTGTGCCATAATAAGACTCCATCAAATTTCACAACATATACATATTACATGAGAAACGCTCTTTTTGCAAACAGGTTAATAATTCATCTTAAAACCGTCTGCAATAATCTTCGCCCCGCAAAGAGTTCCACCGCCCGACTCGGGATTGCAATCGTTTTCAATTTCCTGATGTTCATAAGCAATCCAGCCTTTTTCATCATCATAAGGAAGCGGAAACTCATACAACCCCTCGGGTTTGACCTCATTCGTATATGGAAGCATAAAAAACGTGAACAAATCCCGCCCGTAAACATTCGGCGGAGCATCTCCGTTTACATCAACCCGAACCAACGCACAATATTCCCTCTTCGATACGCAGCCCGAATTTACCCCGATAAGCCACTTTGCACCGTCATTTGTAATAAATCTCGTGACCGTCGTCGGAAATGCCCCAACAGCCGCAATCGAGCCGTTCAGCATTTTATAATCAATGTCCTCTCCGCAACCATCTTCATTGGGTTTACAAATTTTTACAACCGACAAATATGGCGTAAAATACTCGAAAAATATCTTATCGCTCGAAATCCACTCCCAATTCGTGAAATTTCCTTCTGTCGCCTCTGCCCTCGCAACAGTCTGCTTCAAAACAGAATTTGCCTTCGCAAATCTGCCCTCCAAATCCCTCTTTTGAACAACAGAAACAACACTCGGTATAACCATTGCAGCAACAATCCCGATTACAATCAATGCAATCAAAATCTCAGCCAAAGTAAATCCGTTTGCCTTAAACTTTTTCATAACTTTATTAAAGCACATTTGAAACAATAAACATATTTTAATTTTTGTAAAGTTATCTCGAAAAACAGCAGAGTTATTTGGTGTATTTTATACACTCTTAAGATATAAGGGTTTCAGTTCACGAATAAGCAATTATATCGTGAAATTTAGCGAAATTTCAAAAACAAGGCAAAAAAAATGCCACTCAGTGTGGCTGCATCCTAATGGTTTCATTTTGTGTTTATGTATTTAGGAGTTTGTGTGTGTTCGGGATTGTAATGTTGGTTATGACTGTTATTTGTGTTTCAGATTTATGCGAGTTGGAAACTACACTTAAATCCATACCAACAATATATGATATTTTATAAAAAAAGTCAAGCGTTTTAAGTGTAATTTATACAATTGTTTCAAAAAGGCACTATCGACGGGCTAATAACAGTTTACATTCCTTAACAATCTGCTCTTTTGGATTTTTTTGAAGAATAAAATCCCAAGGATTAATCGTATCAAAATCTCTTTTTGAGCAAGCGATTGAGTCGAAGTCGGGAATAATTCCTTTTTTGGTAAAATCTTTTATCACGGATTTAAAAGCCCCGATATTACCACCATTGTTGTAAACTTCGACGATAAAATCGAACAATTCTCTACCGCCACGTGAGAGCAGGGCTTGAACGTAGTCCCATTTTACGGGAGAAATTGAGATTTTTACGCCGATTTTTCGCATTTCTTTTTGGAGAAATTCAAATTTTTTCTCTAGAGATTTTGTATTTTCTTTTTCCATAAATTGAAACGGAGTGTGGGATTTCGGAATAAAGGACGAGAAACCGAAGGAAATTTCAAACCCTTTATTTTCGGATTTCAATTCACGGGCGAAATCGACGAGGGCTTGGATATCCTCTTGTGTTTCTGTCGGAAGTCCTATCATTCCGTAGATTTTGACACCTTTAAAGCCTGTTTGACGCAATTTTGTAACTGTTTTTTTGAACAAATCGTTTGTGATATTTTTATTAACAACCCGTCTAAGACTGTCAGAGCCTGCTTCAAGAGCAAGAGTAGCATGTTTTTGACCGCACTTAACCAAGGTTCTTGCAACGCTGTCAGAAACACCGTCAGCACGCAAAGAAGAAACGGACAGTTCGAGGTCGGGTATTTCGTCTGCTTTTTTATAAACATAATCGCAGAGTTCGTCGATATCGGGGTGAGCCCCAACGGCGGCACCTAAAAATGCTATTTTGTGGGTATAATTAAGGGCATTTTCGATTTTTGAAATTATCAAATTTTTGTCACAAGTCCGATACGGGCTGTTCAGGAAAGAAGTATTGCAGAAACCGCATCTTTGGGGGCAGCCACGAGCGACTTCGATGATAAAAGTATTTTTAAAAAATGAATTTTCGGTCAAAATCGGTGTTGTTACGCAAATTCCGCAGAGGGAATCGGTAGATTTTCTTACGGTATAAGGTTTTCCGTCCAAAGTCAACATGCCTTTTTCGGGGTCAAATTTTGTTAAAGAGGGAATGTAAACGCCGTCGATTTTCGATAAAATTTCAAGAACTTCTTTGCGGGATTTATCTCTGTTCAGGCGAATTGCGTCGGTTATTTCTTTTGATTTATTTTCGGCATCGCCAAGTTCTATAAAGTCAAAAATTTGAGCAAACGGTTCGGGATTTGAACTCACAACTGGACCGCCGGCATATATTAACGGGCAATTTTCATCTCTGTCCTTAGAGTTTAGAGGGATATGAAATTTATCCAAAATTTTGAAAATACCGAGAAAATCGAGTTCAAACGAAAAAGAAAATCCGAGCAAATCCACTTTTCTTGCATCAATTTGTGTTGTCGTTGTATCGGTGAAAATCCTTTCAGCGTTGATGTTTTCGTCTTTTTCCATCATCTCGAAAACCGTCAAAAAACCGAGAGCGGACATTCCGAGATTTGAAACAGCGGGAAAGGCAATCCAAACGTTCAAATTGTCGCTTGAGAAAGGTTTTTTGTCGTACAAAAATACTTCGCTCATTGAGGTTGTTTTCCCGAATTAATTGTTTTTACGTAAAGTTCATCGAGAAGAGTAATAATTGTTGCGGCGATTGCAGGAGCAATAATTACACCCCATACGCCCAAACATTTTGCACAAACGAAGAACGAGAACAAAACCACAATCGGGTGAAGTTGCATAAATTTTCCGAAAACAACGGGGCGAACGAGTTGGTTTGACACCCATTGAGCGATTAAATATACCGCAATTGTCGGCAAAATCCATATCCAGCCGTTTGCCGCAGCCGAGGCACAACCTAAAATCAAAGCAATTGTCGGACCGACAATCGGGATTATGTCCAAAATGCCCGCAATTATGCCGAGCAAAAACGCATATCTTACATGGCACAACATAAGCCCCAAAACCGTGAAAAATGCGACGGTTGACATCGAAAGGACTTGAGCAAAAACATATCCGCCGACTTTGGTTTCAATCGCCGTGATAATTTCAGCCGCACGGGCTTTCATCTTCGGAGGGAACCAAAGCAAAAGGCTTTTGTTGATTTCCCGTTTTTCCCAAACAAGATAAAAAATAATCATTGCAAGGGACAAAAGCACCGTCATTCCGTCGATTATCCCCATTGTGATGCTGACAGACTTATCAATAATATTTGACGCAACCGAACCGGAGTCGATGTTTGTATTGTCCGTCGAGATAAAATCGTTCAATTTGTATCCCGCAACCGACGTCGTATTGACCCAATCGGAAATATTACGCAAAGCGTCGGGAATAAGAGAAAATAATGTTTTGAACTCTTTTATCGCCACAAAAAACACAGGCAAAAATACTACCAACAACACAACCGTTGCAAGTGTTATAACAATCGTCGTTGCCAATGCCCGAGGCATTTTTTGCTCCAATTTGTCAACAATCGGATTGAGCGAGCAGGCTATTACAAACGCTCCGAAAAACAATAATGCAATTTCTTTGATTTGAACAATCGCCCAAATTACAAACAGTGCAAGCAATATGAACAATACCGTTCTGAATGTGTTGTTATTTTTGAAAAACATTTGCCCTCTTTTCAGAAATTATTTGAACTTTTGACATGATTTTTTAACAATAACTCGCAATTTTCATCACCTTTCGGGCGGCAAGCATATTAAAATTAATGACTTCAAAATTATACAACAAAAAAGCGGACAGATAAATCCGTCCGCCTTTTTAAAATTCATCTTTGCAGAATTAGAATGAAACGATGATTTCTTCGTTCGGGTTCAATGCTGCATTGTTAGATGCTTTCGGGTAAACGAGGTAAACAACTTCATCAGTAACTTCGTTTACGATACCGAATGTACCGCTAACTGCTGTTTTACCGATTTCGTAAACACCTTTGCCCAATGAAACAATGCCGTTTCCGCCACTCTTCAAACCTGAGCCGAGGTGACCTGTCATAGGTTCAACCATAACATCTGAAACATCATCTCCGAATTCTTCAACTCTGTTTGCTGCTACGTTAACTGCTTGTGCACCTGAACGACCTGCTACGCCGCAAACTCTTGCTGCTGCTGAGAACGGAGCACCAAGAACTCTTGCAACGATGTTCGGGTTTTTAAGTTGTCCAACAACTTCTGCACCTGCTGTTTTTTCAGGTAATTCAACTGTTTTGCCTGTTGCTTTATTTTTGATTTTTTCAAATCTTACTTTAACATAACCGGGGTGGTTCAAGCCGGGGCGTTTAACTTCCATTACACGACCTGTAACTGTTGAACCTACTGCGTATGTTTCGCCTGCAACAGTAACTTCTTTAGTTGTTCTTGCAGTGAACAATTCATCAACATTTGAGTGCTTAGCACTTACTCTGCTGTTCATCTTCATTGCAATTGTCGAGTTTGCGAAATCTTTGCAAACTTGAGGAGCATTTGCGTCAACTGACAACTTGCCTGATGCCAAGTATGTTTTCAATGCACTTACCAAGTATGCAACTTGTTCTTTTGTCAAATATTCGTCTTCAATAACTTTCTTTTGATCTGGAACTTCTGAAAGCAAACCTGAACCAACAGTTTCTTTTGCAGCCTTTACAGCCCAAAGCGGAATGTATTGAATTTCTTGGTTGTTGAGAACAACGTCAACACCGTTAGTATTTACGTCAACGATTTGTGCAATTGTTGCGAATACTTCTGCTTTTGTAACTCTTTGATCAGGTCTGAATTTGTTATCGGGATAACCGATCATCAAGCCTGTATCTTGTGCAGTTTCAATCCATGCTTCTGCCCAGTAATCTTTTGTTACGTCGCTGTATGCTTTTTTAGTTGAAACTTGTCTGCCTGATGCAAAACTTTCAGCCAAAATTACTGCCAATTCTGAACGAAGTACGGGCATCTTTGTATCCCAATCGCCACAATTGTATTGTGCTTTTTTAACTGTATTCAAAACATCTGAAGCCATTGAATCAATCAAAACGTTTGATTTGCCTGCTACTGCTGTTTTTGTTGTTTGTGCTACTTCACCGCCTACAACATAGTTAGCTTTTGTTGTTGCATAAGTATTTGCTTGTGAACCAAACAAAGTCGGGTGAGCATAAGTTTCGACTTGTGTGTCTGCAGCACTTGCTACGAGAGAAACACTACCCGTGATAACTGCTGCTGTTAATAACTTTTTAAAGTTGTTCATTGAGTTTATCTCCTATACTATTCGATAATTTTCCTTAGTAATTATGTACCAAATCATCAAAATAGTCAACAAAAATTTACAATTATAATTTTTATTCAAAAATACCGTAGAACTCCATAAATACAACTTTTTTCAACATTTTTCATTAAGGTCATTTCTCATCTTTTCGGTGGATTTTTTTATTTGTAAAATTTTTCGACAATTTGAATTATAATAAACAGAGAAAGGTTTAATTGTGATTAGACGAATTTGCAAATTAATTATTATAATTTTTTGCCTCTATATCGGCGTTTGGCTTTTGCAAAACCTCGATTTCGTTTCTGTTTTCACAAAAACCGGAGAAACAATAAGGTACGAATTTTCAAAACAAAATATCGAAAAATGCCTTATCAGAGTTGACGAAATAAGAAAAAATCATTTCAATTAAACATGCCTTTTCTTTTGTATTAAAATATTTTTATGGCAAGAATTAAACAACTTTCGGTAAATTTAATAAATCAGATTGCAGCGGGTGAAGTCATCGAACGTCCATCTTCCGTTGTGAAAGAACTTGTTGAAAATTCAATTGACGCAGGCAGTTCAAAAATTGAAATTTCAGTAACAAATGAATGCCGAAACATCAGAATTGCCGATAACGGTTGCGGTATCCACCCCGACGATGTGTATGTCGCTTTTGCAAAGCACGCAACAAGCAAAATTTCAGACGAAAAAGACCTCTGGAACATTCACACTCTCGGTTTTCGGGGAGAAGCACTCGCAAGTATTTGCTCAATCGCAAAAGTCACCTGCATTTCAAGGACAAAAGACTTTGATTACGGGGTAAAAATTATCGCCGAAAATTCCGAAGTGTCCAAAACCGAAACAGGCTGTGCTCTCGGAACGATTATGGAGATTGAAAACATTTTTTCAACCCAACCTGCAAGATTAAAATTTTTAAAATCCGACAAGACTGAATTTTCATACATTCAAGAGGTCATAACCTCTGCGGCACTTGCCAATCCGAATATCGCTTTCACCCTTTTCCACAACGGTTCAAAAGTTATTCAAACGAGAGGAAATTCAACCCTTTTAGACAGAATTGAGGACATATATTCTCTTGATTTATCAAAAGAACTTCACGAACTTGAAAAGGTTGATAACAAAGCTGACATAAGAATTTCAGGCTATGTGTCCGACCCGTCGTACACCCGTTCGAGCAAAAAATCAATAAGAATATATGTAAACGACCGTCCCGTAAAGTGTCCCGTGATTTTAAAAGCAATCGATATGGCTTACAAAAATCTTTTGCCAAACGGAAAATATCCGTTCGTGATTTTAAAAATCGACATAAATCCGCACGACATCGATGTTAACGCTCACCCGACAAAGAGGGAAATTCGTTGGAGAGAACCGAATTTGATTTTCAATTTTGTAATTTCCGCAATCGACAAAGCCTTATCATCAAACACTTATCAGCAATTTTCGCAACCGTCGGGCAATGTTTTACCCTTTACTTCAAAGCCCGAACAAGTTACCGAAAATGACGACAGTTACTATATTTCCGAGTCAAAAATGCCGACTTTTCCGACGGTAAATCCCAAAACCATTACTCCGATTAGCGAGCAGCAACCTCTTTTGACGCCGACTACATTCCAAATACAGCAGCCCGTTGAAAATGATTTTAAAATAATCGGTCAATTCAAAAACACCTATATTTTGATTGAAACCCAAGCAGGGCTTGAAATTGTTGACCAACACATTGCAGATGAGCGGTATCTTTTTGAAAAATTAAAATCTCAAAAAGAAATTAATTCGCAAATGCTCTTAGTCAGTGAAATTGTTGACCTTGAGGCGGAAGAAGTCGCTATTTTGCAACAGGCGAAAGAAAAATTAAATAATTTCGGATATGAAATCGAGGCTGTTTCCTCAACTCAAATCAAGTTCAAAAGAGTACCGCAACTCCTTTCAAGAGTAAGCCAAAAAGAACTTGCAGCGGAACTTTTAGCAAGCATTAACGGTTCGTTAGACGGGCTTGAGGAAAAAATCCTCGTGACAACTTCCTGCAAAGCGGCGGTAAAAGCGGGCGAGCAACTTTCGATTTGGCAGGCGGAAGAATTAATCAAGCGTTGGAAATCCACAAAAAATCCCCAAGTTTGCCCTCACGGCAGACCGATTTGTCACTTTATTTCCACCTCGGACGTTGCAAAATTTTTCGACCGACAAAATAAAGAATAAACCATTTTTTAAAAAATATGATAAAATTGTTCTATAATTAACAATCGGAGAAAATTATGTCAGAACAAGAATATTACTATATTGACGGTGAATTTGTAAAATCACAAGACGCCGTAATTTCCGTTATGAACCATTCGTTTTTATACGGAACTTCAGTATTTGAAGGCATTAGAGCCTATTACAACGAAGAAGAAAACCAACTTTATGCGTTCAGAATGAAAGAACACTTTGAAAGACTTGAAAACAGCGGAAAAATTATGCGTATGACTTCCGGCAAAACAGTCGAAGAACTTTGCGAAATTGCGAAAGAAACTTTCAAAAAAAGTAATTATCACTGTGATGCATATATGCGTCCGCAAATTTACAAAAAGGCTCAAAGCGTTTGCCCGAGTGTTCTCGGCATGCCCGACGGTTTGATGATGTTAACTTTGAAATTGGGCGATTATTGTGATTTGGAAAAAGGTTTAAAAGTTTGCGTTTCATCTTGGAAACGCTCTGATGACAATGCTATTCCGCCTCGTGCAAAAATCAGCGGTTGTTATGCAAATACTGCTCTCATCGTTTCCGACGCAAAAGCAATGGGCTTTGACGATGCAATCGTTCTCGGACCTGACGGTCACGTGACAGAAGGTTCCGCAATGAATTTATTTCTCGTTCAAAACGGAAAATTGGTTACATCAAACATTACCGATAACATTTTAATCGGGGTTACAAGAAACACCGTTATTGAGATTGCAAGGGAAGAATTGGGAATTGAAACGGTTGAACGTCCTGTTGACAGAACAGAACTTTACATCTCTGATGAAGCGTTCTATTGTGGAACAGGTGCCCAAATCAGCCCGATTACCGAAATTGATAATCGCCCTGTCGGCGACGGAAAAGTCGGTGAAATTGCGAAGAAAATTCAAAAATTGTACTTTGATGTCGTAAAAGGCAAAGTCGCAAAATACAAAAAATGGTGCACTCCAATTTATGATTAATTTTTTAGGTCAATGCATTCAAAATCTGATTATCGCAATCAAGTACATGCTTGACGGGCGAGTCAGATTTTGTGCGGTTTTATCAAGTGCAACTGCAATCGGCTACGATTCGATTCCGATAGCACTCGCCATCGTATTTATTGCATCTGCCGTAATCTCTCTGCAAATTTCAAAACAATTTTTGCTCTCGGGCGGGGACAGTTACGTCGGCGGCTTTATGGCGGTTGCCCTAATCAGAGAACTCGCACCGGGATTTGCGGCACTTGCGATTTCAGCCCGTGCAGGTACTGCCGTCAGTGCGGAAATTGCGAACATGAAAGTCACCTCTCAAGTCGATGCAATTAAAACCATGAAAGTTGACCCCATCGGCTACTACTTTGCCCCAAGAATTTTAGGAGCAGCAATCACTGTTCCTTGCGTAATTATTTTGGCTGAATTGTGCGGAATATTAGGCGGCATGCTCGTTTCATACCTCACAATCGGACTTCACCCAGCAAGATATATGACCTCGGTTTGGCTTTGGATACAGGTCAAAGACCTTATGGTCAGTGTGTTTAAAGGATTTTTGTTCGGCATAATCATAACAACGGTCTGTGCAACACAAGGTTACAACACCGAAGGCGGTGCTAAAAATGTCGGTATTTCCACAACAAAAGCAGCCATAAACGCAACCGTATTCTTGCTTACAGCCGATTTAATCGTGGCTTTGTTATTTTATTTTTAATCAAAAATTTTCACAAAAAAAAACGACCGCAAATGCAGTCGTTTTTTGTATTGAGTAAATTTATTATCTTGTAATATTTGCAAGACGCTTAAATTCATCAGGTCTTTGTGATTTTTGCAAAGCATCTTCCATTGTGACTTTGCCCGCTTTATACAAATCTTTCAACGCAATTTCAAGAGTTTGCATACCAAATTGAGCCCCTGTTTGGATTGCAGAGTAGATTTGTGCCGTTTTACCTTCTCTGATAAGGTTAGCGATAGCGGAGTTAACGACCATGATTTCCTGAGCCATAACACGACCGCTCTTAGTTCCGTCGGGATTGAGTTTTGTCAACAAAGTTTGTGAGAATACAGCAATCAAAGAACTTGAAAGTTGGATTTTAACTTGTTGTTGTTGTGCTTCAGGGAAAACGTCGATGATACGGTCGATAGTTTGCGAAGCCGATGAGGTGTGAAGTGTACCCATAACCAAGTGACCTGTTTCTGCCGCAGTCATTGCTAACTGGATAGTTTCAAGGTCACGCATTTCGCCGACCAGAATGATGTCCGGATCTTCACGAAGTGCTGAACGAAGTGCGTTTGAAAATGATCTTGTATCTTGCCCCAATTCTCTTTGGTGAACGATACTTTTCTTTGATTGGTGTACAAATTCTGTCGGGTCTTCAATAATCAAAATGTGTTCTGCTCTTGTTTCGTTGATGTGGTCAATCATTGAAGCAAGTGTCGTTGATTTACCTGAACCTGTCGGACCTGTTACCAAAATCAAGCCTCTCGGACGTTCCGTAATTTTTCTTACAATCGGAGGAAGTCCAAGGTCCTCAAACTTAGGTGCAACACTGTTAATCGTACGGAAAGCAGCCGCATAATTACCTTTATCTTTGTAAATGTTAACCCGGAATCTGCCTAAACCGTGAATACCGTAAGACATATCGAGTTCCCAAACTTGTTCAAGTGTTCTTCTTTGCTCGTTGCTCAACATCGGGAACAACAAAGCCTCTACTTCTTCAGGCGTCAACGGCGGATAATCGGTTCTCACAAGATTACCGCTGACACGAATTACAGGCGGCAAATTCGCAGAAACGTGCAAGTCACTCGCCTTTTCTTTTACAGTTAATTCAAGTAGTTCTTCTATTAACATTTATTATTTTCGCTCCATACAGATTTCACTCTAATTATATATCCTAAAAAACAAATTTCTATAATAAATTTCCATTTTTTAAGATTTTATGAATTTTCCTTTACCGTTTTCTTTACAAGCGGTGAGGAAATGTTATATTTTACGCAATATTTTATCAACTGATCTTTGATTTCAGGTGCCAAAATATACAACGCAATAATGTTCGGAACAGAGGTGAATATCATCATCGCATCTACAATGTTGATAACGCTCTTAACATCTAATTCCGAGCCGATTACGATAATTATCAGATACAAAACATGGAATAAAATTTCATATCGTTTGTCTTCGCCAAACAAGAAATTCCAACATTTTAAGCCATAATATGCCCAAGAAATAATTGTCGAAAATGCAAATAACAAAACGACAACCAATAATATTTTCGGGAAAAACGGCATGACTTTTGCAAAAGCATCGGAAACCATTTCAATACCCGTAATTTTTCCGGGTTCACAATGGTAAACATTGGTAACAGTGACGACAAACGCCGTTAAACAGCACATCATCGCACAAACCAAAGGTTCCATCAAAGATACAAACCCCGGAGCAACGTTGTCTTTTGTTTTTGTAGCCGCATAAACAATCGGGGCAGAACCTGTACCCGCTTCGTTCGTTTGAACGGATCGTCTTAACCCGATGATAATTGTTCCGAAAATACCGCCCACAACCGATTCAGGGAAAAATGCCTGTTTCAAAATAACACCGATTGCATGCGGAATGTATTGATAATTGAATGCAACGACTGCCAAAGCCCCTAAAACGTACAAACAGCACATAAAAGGAACGATTTTTTCCGTTGCACGACCTATACTTTTAATACCACCGATTGTGATTAATCCGACAACAATCGCAACCGCAAGCCCCATTACCCAAGCGTGCGTAAATAACCAACTGCTCTCACCGCCTGTCATTTTAATCGCAAGTTGAGTTGTTTGGTTAATTTGGATAAGGTTTCCGCCGCTGAACGATGAACCGATAAACAAAATCGCAAAAAGTACAGACAACGGCTGACCGAGCCAACGCAATCTTTTTCTCGTCAAACCGTGAGCCATATAGTGCATGGGACCGCCCGAAACAGAACCGTCGAGGTTGAAAGTTCTGTATATCAAAGCCGCCGTCGCTTCGGTAAATTTCAACGACATGCCGAAAATCGCACCGACTAAAATCCAAAAAGTTGCCCCCGGACCACCGATTGAAATAGCAATTGCAACACCTGCAATACTGCCCATTCCGATTGTTCCCGAAAGTGCCGTCGATAAAGCCTGAAATGTCGAAACTTCACCGTCGCCTTCGCTTTCTTTTCTCGAATCCGATATCAACTTTAAAGAATGCTTAAAGCCCCAAATGGGAAGCCCTTTGAGGTAAACCGTAAAGAAAATTCCGGCAAATAAAATCCACAAAATAATAATCGGAACTTCCGCACCGAAAATATTTACGGGGGTAAAAATAATGCTTGCAATCGCTTCTGTTACGCTCGCAACGTAAGTTTCTACGAAATTGTTTACCGCTGATGCTGCTTCCGCCCTGCCTGCAACCATTAAGACCGTCAATAAAGTCGCTAAATATTTACCCATGTACTATTCTTTCAATTCAAATCAATTTAAAATTTTTACTTATTTCTATAATACTTCAAACATTCAGTATTTAAAAGCATCTTGAGATATTATTAATATTTTTTTTACATAACGAATATAAAATTAAAAAAACAATTAACCCCGAAATCTCCCGCAATTAAAAAATATTTCTATGATAAGAGAGTTTTGATTGTAAAAAAAATTCGATTTAACAAAAATTCACATTGACAAATTTTTCCTAAAGTTTTCAATAAAAAATTACGACATATAGAATGAGTTATGAGGTAGAAAAAATGGTTGATAAAATAAGCGAAATAAATACGATTGCCGCAAATCAACTTGCAATTTCAACGACAACGAACATATTAAATTCCTTATCAGCAATGACATTGCGTCGTATGGACGAACTTGATATCAATACGGAAGGTATTAACTCCGAGGAAGAAGCACTTGCAGCAATTGATGCTAAAGAAGCGGAAAAAACACAACAAACGGAATCTGAGCAAAATGCTCAAACTTATTATGATAAACAGATTATCGCAGATGCAATTCAACTTGCACAAGACTTAGGACTTTATGTATCGCAAGATGATGAATTGACAGTCGTTATGGACAATATCAAAGACCGACTCGATGAACTCCAAGCACAACTTGGCGGAAATGATAATACAAAGAGCGTTGTCGATGAATATTCAAACCGTTACGACTATATTTATGCACAATACATGAATAAAGCAACAACTTTGAAAACCCAAATCATTACATCACTTGACGTGATGGGGACAAGCGGAGCCGTTTCCGCAGGGTTATAATATGTAAGAACGGAGTTTGTACGAGCGATTCGCCGCTCGTTTTTTTATGCGAAATATGTCCAAAAGCACTGTATGAGGGTTATTGCTTATAGTTTATCGTCATTCTGAACCTCAAAGAGGTGAAGTTCTCGTCATTCTGAGGTTTTGCAAAAACCGAAGAATCTGTTTTAAGGCGTTTATTTCATAGATACTTCGGACTTCGTCCTCAGAATGACAAATCGGGTTTACTGTCATTGCGAACGAAGTTAAGCAATCCGTAAGTAGGGTCGACTTTAGTCGACCAAGTCAGTTATTAATTCTCCGTCATTCTGAGGTTTCGCAAAAACCGAAGAATCTGTAAAACTACATTTTATAATACGGTTTGAAATTGTCTATTTTGTCGATTAAGCCCTCAAAATTGCCGTCGAAAGTTATACATCTGTCATCAACATACACCCAACAAGGCTCTTTGACATTTGTAATACCAACAATCAATTCACTCAAACCATTTTCAGAAATCCATTTTGATGCAAGATTTTTATCCCGTGTGGTAAAAATTTTCACCTGATAATTTTTTGATAAATCTTCTAAAAATTCTTTCGCCCCAACCTTTATCGGCGGAATGAAATCCTTATCATAATTCCCGACATAGTCATTCAAAACTCCGTCCAAGTCTATTAAAAGAGTTTTTTTCTTTGTAATCATTGATTTTTACCCGTCTTTTGTCCGTGGGACAGTTTGTTTCTTTTGTCATTGTAGCGGACAATTTAATTATGGACAAGGTATTGTTAAGAAAACTTGCGAAAAGAATAAAAGAACTAAGAAAAGAACATGGTTTTTCACAAGACGATTTGGCTTTTCACTCCAATATCGCTCGTTCAACTCTTGGCAATATTGAAACAGCCAAAAATGATATTGTTTTATCCAAACTCAATCAAATTGCAAAAGGATTTGGTATTAGTTTATCGGAATTGTTGAATTTTTAGCGGATTGGTCGACTAAAGTCGCCCCTACGTTTTTAATAAATGTTTGAACAACTGTAAAATGCTGAAAAAACAGATACTTCGGCTTCGCCTCAGTATGACGGTTACAGATTTACATATGGCATTCCTTGTCATTGCGAACGGAGCGTTAGCGGAGTGTGGCAATCCAGTATTTACTCATTTATTAAAAATTCTTGCATTTATTTGATAAATACTATTATTTGTACCCATTATTCTTTCTTTTCTTTTCGATGAGAAAAGAAAGAATAACGTGTACCCCAACAAGAAAGAAAAGAGGACGACTCCTATGCGGAGTGCATTTACTCACTTCGTTCGTCAACCCTTCAGGTTCGCTACGCTCAATATGACGGAAAATGAAAAAATATAAGCAGTAAAAGAACAAAAAGATGCGGAAAAATCAAAGATTTTTCCGCATCATCAACATCATTTAATTTTAAACGACAAGTCTATTAGTCATCTTTTTTCATTTGAGTATACAAATATCCTGCTCCGGCAACGCCTGCAAGACCCACGCCGACCAATACTTTTGTTTTGAATGTATCGGGGGTATCCGCTTTAACATGCCCGATTTTTTCGCCCTCACTATTATAGACATTAAACGTTCTGCCATCTTCAGCAAGTTCGACGTAATCGCCGTTCGTTTTTGTTGATTCCTCAAATCTTGTACCTGTTTTCAATTCGATTGATTTGCCGTCGGGTTGCGTTTGCAAATCGAATGAATTTACGGGAATATATTGTGTTGACTTACTACCGTCACTCTTTGTAGTTTCAATTTCGTTATAGAAAACCAAACAACCGCCGCTCGTGATTGCAGCACTGTCATAATCTCTTCCGTCAAAGCAAGAAAAAGAACCGACCATTTTTCCATAACATTGATTTTTATCACCAACGTGAAGTTTTGTCGTTTTGCCCTCTGATTCGTCCATAGCCTTATCAACAGCCATTTCGACATCCGTTTTGGCAACATTGGTTTCCGCTTCTTGCGTAACCGTCGTTTGATTATCCGCAGGGGCGTTTTCTGCCGCATTTGCTTTCATAGGTTTACCTGCCGAGGCAATTCCTGCTGCCAACATCAAGCCTAATGCAACACTTCTTATTGCTTTTCCTGCCTTTGAAGAGCAATGTTCCTTTGTTTGGGGAAGTGACTCTTTTGCCTCTTGCTTTTTCGCTTCCACGTGTTTTTCCGTCTGCAAATTAGCAGCCGTCAACTTCGACGGGTTAATTTGTAATCCCATGTTTTCCCTTTCACTATTATCCTCTGTGTTACCTACTTTATCGGCATTTTTCAAAAAAACTTTAACACAAAAATTTAACAAATTCAGCCAAAATGCAGAGAGCAAGTGCATTTTAAGGCAAATTAACTCTTTACAATTTGTTACAATTTCATCATTGCCCGTTCAAAAACAACAAAAAACCCGCAAATAACTTTGCGGGCTTTTTTTAAATCAAAATCGAATTATTTTACTGTTGCGTAAAGAAGTACGTTTACAGAATTTGCAGAATACGGACCGTGGTAACCTAACCAGAATTTATATCCGCAATTCAAACTGTTCAAATAATTGATAATTTGGAACAAGTCAGTCGATTTGTGGTGGATTGAAATTGCCAAGTTCGGTTTTTGTGATAACAAAATTGTTTCAGCACCTTTCAATGCTTCCATTTCGGCACCTTCGATGTCCAAAGTGATGAAATCGACTTTCTTAACACCTTCTTTTACGACGAAATCGTCAAGTTTAACCAATGTTGCGGGCAAATACAAACCTTCGTTCTTTCTGAATACCAATGATGCGTCGGTATTGTCTTGGAAGAACAATTCTTTGTGGCAATTTTTATTCCACAAGCCGTAAGAATAAGTTTTGATATTTTTAAATCCGCTTTTTTCAATTTCTTTATTGATTTTTGCAAGAATTCTGACGTTGGGGTCAAAGCCGATAACCAAGCCGTTTTCGCCAACAGATTCAGCCATTTTGAACGTCAATGTCAAATCGCTCGAAATACCGCCGTTAATCATTACGTCACCTTTGTTCATAGGAACATTCGGGCAATAATTTTCGGGGAATTTATCCATATTTTCTTTTTTCATCGGAGTTTTTTCTGCGTTGAACATCATCAACTCATCAAAAACTTCTTTTGAATAATCGTCGGTCAAAAGGCTCTTCGCTGCCGTAATTTCTTTGTTATAACGTTCCAAATAAGGTTTTGAACTGTTAAAAAACGTAGCAAAGAAAATAACCAAACAAACTATAAAAAATACCCATAATTTTTTTACTACTCTATCATTCATAAACTTTTCCTTTTGTTTTTAGGCTGTTTTAAAAATTATTTTATCACAAATTGCGATTAAAGGGAATATTTGAAACAATCTTTACAGTTACAAACCGAAAAATTAATTATTTTATCAAGGCTTGAACCTGTTTAAACGACGGATTTTTTGACGTTTCAAGAAGTTCAAACAAAGCAATTTCGAGAGTTACGACATGAACACCCTCTTCTTTCATAACATCAATTCCTGCAAAATGCTCAAATTCCTGACGGCTTTTGCTTGCATTTTTTATCAAATAAACTTCAAATCCGTTTTCAATCAACTCAATCGCAGTTTGCAAAACGCAAATATGCGTTTCAATTCCGAACAAAATAATCTGTTTTTTGCCATAAGATTTGATTGTTTCAAGAGCATTTTCCTCTTTTAAAATTGAAAATGCCGATTTTTCAATAACTTTGGTATTTTCGGTAAAATTCTCCGAAACATTTGCAACCGTTGAGCCAAGACCTTTCGGATATTGTTCGCTCACTAAAACAGGCAAGCCCAAAATATTCGCCGCCGCAAGCATTTTGCCTGCATTTACAGCCTCTTGGTCAGCATTTGTCGCTTTTACCAATTTTTCCTGAACATCTATCATCAAAACCATTGATTTTGTTGAGTTTAGCATAATCACCTCTATTAAATATCTTTTGTAAATTGTAAAAAGTTTCCGATTAAATTTTCATTCCAAACTTGAACGTTATCAGGTAACTTAAGAACCGTCGGAGTAAAGTTCCAAATGTACTTAATGCCCGATGCGACGAGATAATCCGCCGTGTCTTGTGCAAAATTTTTAGGAACGGTCAAAATTGCAATTTCAACATTCAATCTTCTCGTCAAATCAGGCAATTTCGCAATATGGAAAACCTGTTTGCCATTAACCGTAATATCTATTTTTATAGGGTCATTGTCGAAAAGTGCCAAAATATTAAAACCGTAATATTTGAAGTCGTCATATTTTGCAAGAGCAAGCCCCAAATTGCCCGCCCCGACAACGAATGCATCTTTTGTCTTTTCAAAGCCCAAAGTTTTTTCGATTAATTTTCTAACCTCTGTAACCTTGTATCCGACCTTTGTTTTGCCCGATTTGCCCAAAAATTTTATATCTTTTCTGACTTGAGAGTCGTCAATCTTGAGCAATTCGGCAATCTGAGGACTCGAAACAGTGTCAATGCCCTCTTCTTCAAGCCCTGTCAATATACTGTGATAGAGTGTTAATCTGCTAATTAATTTTGCCGATAAAATCATAATTCCACCCGAAAAAACGGGGCTTATTTTTAATAAACCCCGTAGTTATTGTGCTACACAACACCGTTGAATGCGTCGATGTAAATTTGTTTGATTTCGCTCATCAACGGATAAGCGGGGTTTGCACCCGTGCATTGGTCGTCGTATGCAAGTTCGACCAATTCGTCTAATTTTTCGTCAAATTCTTTCTTCGATATGCCGAAGTCCTTGATAGAATTAGGCAAATCAACCGCTTTCATCAATTTATCAACCGCTTCAATAAGAAGTTTGACTTTTTCATCGTCATCTTTGCCACCCAAGCCCAATTCGTCTGCGACTTGACCGTATTTCATCTTCGCACACGGGAATTTATATTGCGGGAATGTTGCTTGTTTTGACGGGCAATCATTCGAGTTGTACTTGATGATTTGACGAATCAACAATGCGTTTGCGACGCCGTGAGGTACGTTGAACATTGCTCCCAACTTGTGAGCCATTGAGTGGCACAAGCCCAAGAATGAGTTTGCGAATGCCATACCTGCGATTGTTGCCGCATAGTGCATTTTTTCTCTTGCAAGCGGATCGCTTGCACCGTTTTTGTATGAACGTTCCAAGTATCTGAATACTTGTTTTGTTGCTTCCAAAGCGTGAGCATTTGTGAAGTTTGTTGCCATACAAGATACGTACGCCTCAAGTGCGTGAACAAGTGCATCGATACCTGATGCCGCCGTCAAACCTTTCGGCATTCCGTCAACAAAGTTCGGATCGATAATCGCAATGTTCGGAGTCAAAGCGTAGTCTGCAATTGCGTACTTAACGTGCTCTTTGTCGTCCGTAATAATCGCAAAAGGAGTAACCTCGGAACCTGTACCTGATGTCGTCGGAATACAAACCATTGTTGCTTTTTTGCCCAAATCGGGAATTTGGCAAATTCTTTTTCTGATATCCATAAATCTCATTGAAATATCAGAGAAGTTTGTATCAGGTTGTTCATACATCAACCACATAATCTTTGCAGCATCCATAGGCGAACCGCCACCGAGTGCAATAATCAAATCAGGTTCGTAAGGTCTTAAAATAGCCATTGCATCATTGATTGTTGACAATGTCGGGTCGGGTTTAACGTCAAAGAAGATTTGATAATCAATATCCAATTCGTCCAAAACGTTTGTGATGTTGTAAACTGCACCCGAATTGAACAAAAATCTGTCCGTAACAATGAAAGCACGCTTTTTGTCTTTCAAAACACGGAGAGCCAAATCGGTTGCACCACGCTTAAAGTAAATTTTCGGCGGTACTTTGAACCATAACATATTTTCTCTCCTTTCTGCGACTGTCTTCAAGTTTAATAAATGTTCAACGCCAACGTTACCGCTGACGGCATTTCCGCCCCATGAACCACAACCGAGCGTTAATGAGGGTTCTAATTTGAAGTTATACAAATCGCCAATACCGCCTTGTGATGACGGAGAGTTAATCAATAAACGGCAAGTTGGGATTTTCTTCGCAAAATAATCAACACGTTCTTGTGTTCTCGTGTCGGTGTATAATGCAGCCGAATGACCTGCACCGCCTATCATTACCAATTCATGAGCATTTTCAACTGCCGTCTCAAAATCAGGTGCCTTATACAATGCCAATACAGGTGACAATTTTTCGTGAGCAAACGAATCTTTAATATCGACTTCTTTGCGTTCTGAAATAAGGACTTTCGCATTTTCAGGAACTTTAATTCCTGCAAGTTCTGCGATTTTGTGAGCGGGTTGACCTACAATTGCGGGATTTACCGTGCCGGCAGGCGTCAAGATAATCTTTGCAACCTTTTCAGCCTCTTTTGCATTCAACAAATATGCTCCACGATATTCAAATTCTTTTTTGACTTCTTCATAAACACTGTCAATAATAGTGACAGACTGTTCAGATGCACAAATCATACCGTTATCGAATGTTTTGGACATCAAAATTGAAGATACAGCCATTTTAATATCTGCCGTTTCATCAATAATCGCAGGAACATTTCCGGGTCCTACACCCAATGCGGGTTTTCCTGATGAATACGCCGATTTAACCATTCCCGGACCACCTGTTGCCAAAATGCAATTGATGTCAGGGTGATGCAACAAAAGATTGGTCAATTCCATCGACGGAACGTCAATCCAGCCGATAATGTCTTTCGGTGCACCCGCTTCGATTGCAGCGTTCAAAACAATTCTTGCCGCTTCAATCGTCGATTTTTTCGCTCTCGGGTGAGGTGAAAAAATGATAGCGTTTCTTGTTTTCAAAGAAATTAATGACTTGAAAATCGCAGTTGACGTGGGGTTTGTTGTAGGAATGATACCAGCAATCAAACCCAAAGGTTCTGCGACGATTTTAATACCGTTAACCTTGTCCTCTTTTACGATTTCGCAAGTTTTTGCGTTTTTATGCTTGTTGTAAATATATTCAGAAGCAAAGTGGTTCTTGATGATTTTATCCTCAACAACACCCATTCCTGTTTCTTCAACAGCCATTTTAGCAAGAGGAATTCTTGCTTTGTTAGCAGCGATTGCCGCCGATTTGAAAATTTTGTCTACTTGTTCCTGTGTAAATGTCGCAAATGTTCTTTGCGCCTCTTTAACCCTTTGAATAAGTTCTTCTAACTTTTCGGGAGTGTCAACAAGCGAAGTAGTAGTGTCGTTTTTTTTCTTAGGCATAATT